>JBNAVN010000148.1:0-1224 GCA_049700315.1 bacterium | reverse complement strand
TGAAGGTTTGCCCTACTCTTCATGCAAGGCTTAAAGCCTTGCCCTACCTGGTTCATGCAAACCTGAAGGTTTGCCCTACTCTTCATGCAAGGCTGAAGCCCTGCCCTACAAATATAAGACTCCTTTTAATGGAGCAGTTCTCCTATTAAGAGGGGCCGAAAGATTATATTTGCAAATTGGGGAAATGTCAAGGGTTTCGGAGTTTCTGATATGCCCTGATATCCCTTATTTTTAGAACGAAATTTATTCTTTTTCTCTTAAAATCAAAAATTCTACACGTCGGTTTTTCTGCCTTCCCTCTTCTGTAACATTATCAGCAATAGGCCTTCTCTCACCATAACCAACCGGAATCAGACGCACCGGTTCAATCATATGCACATCTATCAAATACTGACGCACTGACTCTGCCCTTTTCTGGGATAATTTTAGATTGTATGCATCTGAACCAATGTCATCAGTATGACCCTGAACTTCCACATCTATTTCAGGGTGCATTGTCAAAATCCGCGCGGCATCATCAAGAATAGGATAGGATTCTGGTTTTATCCTGGCACTGTTGAATTCAAATTCCACACCAACAAGCACAATACTTGACCCTTCGCGAAATATCCTGATCATCTGGTCTGTAAATTTCCCTGAAACAACCACAACATCGGTCTGGGAAGTTACATAGTTCATTGCCTGCACCTTTAAAAGGTATATTCCTGCAGGCACATCCTCAAATTCAAAAAATCCATTTTTGTCTGAAACAACTGTGCGATTCAATTCCATAATTGTTATCTGCGCAACAAGGGGCTCATTTGTCAGGTAATCAGCAATTATGCCCCGGACACCACCTTTTTTTACCTCTCCCCTTCTTAACACCTGGTCAAGTTCAATTTTCTTGCCTGCTTCTATCTTACAGGAAACTGTTTTTGATTCATAATTTGGACGGCTATATATAACGCTATAATCTCCGGGTGCCAGGTCTTGAAGTATGTAGTAGCCTGCAGAATTTGTATAGGCAACAATATTTTCCTGTCCGGCAACGGTGATTTCAACACCTTCAACAGGTGCATATTCTTCATCAGATACAAAACCATAAATTGCACCCACTTCAACCAGTCCTGAAGTGGTGAACAATGTGCAGGACAGAATAAAAACAGATACAAACGCAAAAGATAAGAAAAGCCAGCGATACATAATACCTCCTATTGGTTGTCAGTGGGTGTTCGGAAATTCCAG
>JBNAVN010000147.1:0-1243 GCA_049700315.1 bacterium | reverse complement strand
CCGCCGGTCCAGGTGCCCTCCGGGCCGTAGCAGTTCTCGAAGCGGGCGATGCGCACCCGGAAAGCATTTCGGATTTGGGATTTCGGAATTCGGAAAAGAGAATCCCTGCACATCCCGTAAAATCCGCAATTCGCAATCCGCAATTGAAAATTTCCCCTCCTCACCCTCTTGCCCTTGACTTTTTATTGATTTCGGATATATTATGACTATGGAACAAAAAACAGAAGCCAATCGTGTTGTTCTGCATTATAAGGGTGGGAATGTGGTAAAGGGAATGACCCATGATTTTGTACCTGAAAAGCCAAAATTCCATCTCATTCATCAGGATGGACATATTGAAGAGATTCAAACCGAATTGTTAAAAGCAGTTTTTTTTGTTAAATCATACGAGGGCAATAAAGATTATCAGGAAGCAAAAGGATTTGGCAAAATTGACCCTGTCACATTTCGTGGTATGAAAATCAAAGTTACTTTTCAGGACAATGAAGTGATATATGGTGCAACATTGGGCTACAACAAAACAAGAAAGGGTTTTTTTGTTCTGCCTGCTGACCCCAATAGCAACAATTTGAGAATCTACATTGTTGCCAGTGCAGTAAAGGATGTAAAGCTCGGTAGCCAGGCTGAGACATAGACTACATTTTTAGGGGAACGCACATATTAGTAGAGAGTAGCAAGTAAAGAGTAGAGAGAAAAGTTCCAGCTATTCAGTGAATCAGCCCAGAAATTCTTTCCCAGAAATGCCTGAAAAATTCAATTGCCTGCGGGTCTCTTATCTTTGGCGACCAGATATATTTTGCAAATCCAAATTGACATAACGCATACCAGCCAAACACAATCTGACCAATCACTACATAACCGGTGGCGAACTGTCCAAGTCCAAAAAGAATACCAATGGCAAACTGGGCAATCGTTATTAAACCGAACATAAATTGTCCAATGCCAAAAAGAATACCAATACCGAACTGAGCGATTGTTATCAAGCCAATGCCAAACTGCCCAATAGCAATAATACCCTTTGCAATCGTCAATTTTCCATTTTCATCCCTGCCCGCTGCAATATGAATCAATGGAACACCCAGGATTTCAAATTGTGATCTCCATTCAAAACCACTACCAGTACCAGAGACACTACCAAATTGATAACCGCAATAAGGACAGAAACTTATGTTTTCAGAGACCTCCCGACCGCACCTAACACACTTCATATCATTTCTCCTTAAACAATTATAGCCAACTATTT
>JBNAVN010000146.1:0-1755 GCA_049700315.1 bacterium | reverse complement strand
CCCACCAGTTAGAATCCGCATTGAGCATCCTATTAGTATTGGTATTCTGAATCGCTATCTTATTTCCTATAAATTGATTTGTATTGATAAGAATTGAATCAGAATTAAAATCTGAAGAGGCACGATAAATTCCACATCGGTTTTGAGCAATAAGATTTCCGGTTAAATTCAAACGATTTTGATATGCCAACCATAACCCTTTTTCATTATTGGTAATTGAAGAATTACTAATCCTCACCCGACTACCATTTAAGTGAATTGCCCCATAAGGCCAACCACCCACTGAATAAAACCCGGCTTTCTCAATATGACAACTATCTAAGATTGAAGTATCCGCATTTGCATAGTCAAATTTTATCCCTGCCCAAATCGTATCAGGAGCAGTAAAAGTTACACCCTTTGCTCTTACCACACCCGAATCACCAACCAAAATTGCCCCACCACCAAATTGCATAATATTGCCTTTCTCTATCTCAAGTGTTGCTAATCTTTTTCGCCCATCAACATTTATAACATTCCAATACCAATGAACCACATAAGGAACACCCTGATTCTTTATCGCAATACTATGGTCAATGCGCTCCCCTTTAACTAAAATAGCATTTATTCCATTATTAATAAAGGCATTACCTTCACACTCGCCAAGTTCATTTGCTCCAAGGTATAATGGAAATGAATCATTTTCATAAAACACATTGTTTTTTATTATGGAAACAAGACTATCTCGCCCTGAAGTTACATGAAAATTTCCACAACCAGAATTCAAACTCTTCCCAATCGAAGAATTTCTTATAATATATGGTGTGTGATCCCATAGAAATCCAATATTGCCACCGCTTCTGTCAAACCATGGATTCAAAATCCTACCACCATAAGATATCTCACAATACTCAAACTTAGAAGTGTCAGCAATGTTATTATCGGCAATGTGAATTCCCCGCCAATGTTTTGTTGTATCAAGAGCAGAGAATATAATTATACTATCTGCAGTTCCTTGAGCCAGAATCTTTGCACGCATCGGAGAAGGATAAACTCCAAGATAAAGACCGGAACTATCATGAAAGAATATTTTAACTCCGGCTTGAATAGTTAACACTGGACAATAGGCATCGTTGGTTGATTCAACAATAAACTCACCTTTCAAAAACCAGTACGGCACACCCTGATTATCAATCGTCGCATCAGTATTACGGGTCCCACCCCTTATTCCAATCACATTTGGTTTGTTATTTACAAAACCATTCCCATAAATCTCACCGATAAACTTAAATGGGGCAACAAGCGGTATTGAATCATTATTAGTAAACTGACATTCATATACTGAGACATTACTACAGCGATAATCACAGTAAAAGCCGAAACCACCACTTTTTGAAATCTCACAATTGGTCAAACTTACATACTTTGCCATATAAACCCAGAATCCCGCCGAATCTGAACCCGCGCCTTCAATAAGACAATGGTCAAAAATCAGACTATCCTCCCAATTTGCCGTGTGAAAATCAATCCCTTTCCAGAATCCTTTGGGAATTGAATCAGTCTCCGGGTATAACTTTCTATGCGGGGTGAAAAGAATCTTATTGAGCGCTGTTCCCTGGGCATAGATGCGATGCCAGTAAGGATTATTATACTTTGAAATTATCCCATAATTCCCTGTGGGCATCACTTTTACTCCGGGGTCAATCACCAACTTACCACCACCAGGCACCTTCACATCCCCGGTCAAAACATACGGCTCACCCTCCTCAGTCCAGT
>JBNAVN010000145.1:0-1757 GCA_049700315.1 bacterium | reverse complement strand
ATTATGGGTAATCAAGGGATGGAGTATCGTCCGCCAAACGGCGCGGCGGACTTGCAGGAGTGCCTTTGGCTCGCTATAATTATTATGGGGATAGAAAATGGAATTTGGTCATTGGGATTTGTTTCGGATTTCGTCCGCCAAGTTGCGTGGCGGATTCGGATTTCGGATTTTAAAAATAAGGGGGTTAAGATGGGTAAGCAATTCTTGTTTGCGTTAGTCATTGCTGGGTTATGTTTTGGGCAGGGTGAAAAATTTTCTTTAACAATATTTATAAAGAGTCGAAAGACCAAATTGGTCAACCCAGGCCTGGCGCCAAGCCAGGATTCGGTTCTATGAGAACCATTTTTGTTAATCTAATGAGGAGGTTATAATGTCTACTCGACGAAAAGATAGAAAAACAGAAGTTTTTGTTATAATCGTGTTTGCCTTTTTACTGATATTATATGCTGGATGTCAGAAAAAGAAAGAGATAGAATTCTGGGATGACTTCTCTCCAGTTTGGTCACCTGATGGAAAATATATCGTCTTTAATCGGGTGAATATACTACAAGCTAATCCAGCGGTATTGAACGGTAATCCGGATAACTTCTCGGGTCTGAGGATATTGAATATAGCCTCTATGAGGGTAATTGATTCATTGATTTCTGCGTTCTCTGTGGATTGGTCACCGAGTGGGGATGAAGTTCTCTGCACAAACGGTAGCATGTATAATATAAAAGCACACAGTGTGAGAACCATATTTGATACCAGTCAGCATTATTATGCCCAGGATTGGTCTCCTAATGGGGCAAGGATACTCTGTGTGAAAAAAAATCTTTCTCCAGATTCGTTTATGATATTAATGACCGATACCTTGGGCACATATAGTAAAATACTATACAATTCAGGATTGACACCAAGTTGGCATCCTGCCGGTGAACGGTTAATATTTATTAGCACAATCAACAACGAGGAGTATATCTGTGTCGGTGATACCAATGGGAATATTATAAGAGTTATTGATGTAAAAAATGGTGATTTAATCCCTTTCGGGATGCGGGGTCCCCAATTTTCACCTGATGGTTCAAAGATTGCCTATTATCTATACCAGCTTAAAGACGGCGGTTTCGATGATTTTAATATCCATGTCTGCGATTCGCTTGGAGAGACTGACATTGAACTGGTAGATGGCGTGCATCCGAATTGGTCGCCAGATGGGAAAAAGGTTGTCTTTGCAAGATATAGTGATGAAGACAGTCTATTTTCCTTGTGGATGATAGATGCTGATGGCAAAAATTTAAGAAAGATAACAGAATAATAAATATTAGGAGGAAATATGTCAGCAAAAACACTGTCTTGCATTATCATTTTAGGTGAATTATTGATTGGGCAAAGTGATATCTATGCCCCTGGTCAAGTACTGATAAGGGCCAAAAGAAATGTTATACGCCTACCTTCGGGTATTCAAAAAGGTGGGTTGGAGGTAATGGAGGATTCGGTTATCCGAAGGTTTCTTCTTAATCACAATTTCATTGAAATTGAAAGAGCTATTCCTGATTTCTCTTCAAGCGAGACATTGACAACCCTTGAAAATGGTGAAGTAATCAAAGTTCCAGATTTTTCTTTAGTTTATTTACTACACTTTCCAGATACTACAGATATTATTCCGCTATGTGAGACACTGAGAACTTTCTCTGGTGTTGAATGGGCACATCCAAATCTTCTACTATCTACCTATGTCAACCCTAACGACCCAAGGTTTTCAGAACAATGGGCTT
>JBNAVN010000144.1:0-1874 GCA_049700315.1 bacterium | reverse complement strand
AAGGGTGAGGTTTTTGGATTTTTAGGCCCGAATGGCGCAGGAAAAACTACAACCACAAGAATGCTTACAGGGTTTTCCAAGCCCACAGATGGAAATGCGTCTATTTTTGGATTTAACATTAATTCACAAATTGTTCAGATAAAGAAACATATTGGGGTCGTTCCAGAAATTTCAAACCTTTATGACGAGTTGACCGCTTTTGATAACTTATTATTTATGGCACAGCTTTATGGTGTTCCCTCAAGAGAGCGCAAGAAAAAAGCGGAAGAATTACTGAGAACCTTTAGATTCTACGAACGCAAAGATAGCCCCTTTCGCACATTTTCCCGCGGTATGAAGCGGGCTTTAACTGTCGCATGCGCCTTAATTCATAATCCTAAAATTCTTTTTTTAGATGAACCAGCCGTAGGATTGGATGTAGTAGCTGCCCGCTCTTTGCGTAATTTGATATCTAATCTTCGCCAGCAGGGAATAACCGTCTTTCTTACCACCCACTATTTAGAAGAGGCAGATTTTTTATGTGACCGTGTGGCTATTCTCATAAAGGGGAGAATTTTGGTAATTGATACTCCTTTAAGTTTAAAGGCAAAAACTGATAAAAAATCATTGGAAGAGGCATTTATGAAGATTACAGGTTTAGAGCCAGAAGTTTTAGCAATTGAAAATGGAAAGTAAGATGTGGCGTGATAACTTACGGGGTATTTTCTATATTGCCTTAAAAGACATAAAGACATACTATTTTAAGCCGCCGGCAGTCAGCTGGGGAATTGTCTTTCCGATTACCTGGATTTTAGCCTTTTACTTAAGAAATCCTGGAGATTTTAAAGAATTAGTGCCCGGATTGATTGCGATGACGATTCTTTTCAGCACTACTGCTGCCGAAGCAGTGGTTATAAATTTTGAACTAAGGCTTGGAACTTTAGAAAGATTACTTTTGGCGCCCATCAGTATAGCCGCGGTACTTTTTGGAAAGGTGCTGGGAGGTGTTATTTTCGGCTTTTTGATGACAACTGTAGTAACAATAGTTTCTGTGGTAATGCTTAGGCTCCATCCCAACGTACTTTACCTTATTCTAATAATTTTTCCTTCGCTCTTTGTATTCTCATCCCTTGGCGCCTTTTTATGTGTGATGGTGAAAGAAATTTTTGAGGCTCAGACATTACTTAACCTCCCGCGGTTCTTAATGATATTTTTGAGTGGCGTTGTCTATCCCGTCTCGAAGATGCCTTTAGCATTACAGTATTTTTCTTGTGTATTGCCCCTAACTTATACTATAGATGGGCTCAGGAGGTCGTTTTCTACTGGTTTAGGCAAAATGATTCTTTTAGATACTTTAATTCTTATTCTCTTTTTTATTCTTTTCGTTATTCCGGCAGTGAAGTTACTTTATAAGAAGTTTGAATAGTAAGGAATTATTTATATTATGAGACAGATAGTAATCATCAGCGGAAAAGGCGGAACTGGCAAGACCATAATTACAGGGGCGTTTGCTACTTTAGCAAAGAATAAAGTTATGGCTGACTGCGATGTGGATGCGGCAGATTTGCATCTTTTACTTGAACCAAAAATTTTGGAAAGACATCAATTCACGGGAGGTAAAACCGCAGTAATTACCAAAGAGAAATGCACGCAATGTAATAAATGTATTGAAGTATGTAGATTTAATGCAATTTCAAAAGATTTTGTAGTAGATCCAATTTTTTGTGAAGGATGTGCTGTTTGTTCCTATGTTTGTCCTGAAAGTGCCGTCAGAATGGAAGATAATCTATCAGGAGAATGGTTTATTTCCGATACCAGATACGGTCCGTTTGTTCATGCTAAATTGGGAATTGCAGAAGAAAATTCAGGAAAACTTGTGGCAAAAATTAGACAGG
>JBNAVN010000143.1:0-1897 GCA_049700315.1 bacterium | reverse complement strand
CTTAATTATTTTGTCGCATAAATGCGACCGGTACAGGGGTTATGACACAGTCTCTAAACTGCACCAATTAACCGTAGAGACCCACTACGATTTATTGTATCCCTCCACATATTGCAAGGGAAAATTTGTTTACAGCAGCGGTATTGCACATACCCACATCAATTTTTAGAAAATCTATCTTTGCTCCTATTCCACAAGTCGTATTACGGGATTCCAGGTGATTTTTAAAGTATTCATAAATGGTGCCGATTCTCAAGAAGATTTTTTCAGAAATTCCAATTTCGCCTCCCAAGTTAATACCTGTAAAATATATACTACTATAAGGATTATCTCCTATTCCCTTTCTTATATCAAGACAAAGTGAAATTTTTTCTTTGTGTAACAGAGGTCTTGCCCAGCCACCGCCTAATCGGATTTCAGTGGGCAAAGGTGCGTCAATTTTTATGTAGTGAGCATTAGTATCGCCAGTAATATTTCTGAACCAACCCTCGTATTTCACAGATCCACCAACATTTTGAATTGAGGCAATAATGGAGAATGTCTTAAACTCATAGATGCCAGATAGATCAAAGGCATAAAAAGCATTTGGTCCAATATATTGAGTAACATACCTTAATGATGGTGTAATCGCCTTGACCCCACAGCCCAAAAAGCATTGCTCACCAATGATTTTGCTAAACGAAATCTTTATAGAATTATCAGTTTCCACAATTAAATTGCCCGGAGTTAGCGCCCCATTCTCTTCTACAATAGTATTGAAGAACAAATTACTGAGACCAATATGTGCCTTGAGTTTCGGGATTGGCAAAATAAATGTCCAATAATCTATGAACCACGATGGCAGATAATCACATGCTATTCGTCCCTTGATATGAGTAAATCCGAAGCCAACACCCTTCTGAAGTCCCATAATTGCATCATTATAAATTGGTGCAAAAATTGGGTTGATGTCTGCCGATGTCTCTCCCATTGCCAGGGCATCTGCCCCTGAGCCAACTTTAATAAATTGGGCATCATAAGATGCCAGACTACTATGTATTAAAATCAGTATACAAATTGTTGATAATTTTATCATTTTAACCCCCTTTGCTCAATTTTATTAACTTTTTAACTTCTTTAAATCTTGTGCCTATTTGAATTTCGCAGAAATACACACCGTCCGGAATCATTTTTTCCATATCACACCTACCATCCCAGATGAAATAGTGTAACCCAGGAGTTTCTTCTCTTGTAACGCTTTTCATGATTTGGCCTAAAATGTTGTAGATGTTGATTTTAATTGCTGTTTTTTCAGGAATATAATATTGAATTGAAGTGACTGTGCTAAAAGGATTTGGAGAAATTTGAACCACTTGAAAATTATGTGTGTCAATGGTATATTTTCTTTCCTGGAGACCGGTGATATTTCCTAAAGAATCGGTTTTTAATAAATAAACATCTGTGCTATTAGAGTAAGAAGTTGTAGAGCCTGTGATAATATAACCACCATCAGATGTCTGCCTTACTGAATATCCAATATCTGCATGAACGCCACCATAAGTTTTGCTCCACAAAACCTGTCCGGTGGGATCAATTTTTAACAAATATACATCTGCATCCCCCATTCCAGTAGAAGAGGTGTATCCAACAATTATATAGCCATTTCCTCCTATCGGTGTGATACAGATTGGCACATCATAACCAGTGCCACCGTAGATCTTTGTCCAAATTATTCCTCCCAGTGAATCTACTTTTATTAAACACATATCCTCTGGTTCAAAGAAAGGTGCTGTGGTGCCAGTAATGATATAGCCGCCATCTTCTGACCTGCAAATTGAAGTACCTCCTTCAAAATCCGCACTTCCATAGGTTTTTGTCCATAATGTATCTCCTAAAGAATCGGTCTTAATTAAATAGA
>JBNAVN010000142.1:0-1907 GCA_049700315.1 bacterium | reverse complement strand
TTAGTTGTTTTTGTAGAATCCCAAAAAGCCTGCTCAACCTTACCATTCGCCACAATAGGTTGATAAACAACAGAATCGGCTAACTCTGATGATATTTTCATAGTTATAACACTTGAAGCAGCACCGGTAGGCAAATAGATACATAGTTTGTTCTCACTGGTTAATGTCCAATTTTCTTTAAAAAGATTTAAATTTAAAGTTGTAAAATTCGCGACATTTTGCAGATAGTTGATAAGATCTGCTATATTTGCTGCTATAGGCAAGGCTCTTTGGTCCCATGGATTAGGTCCATCCTGCCTGTATGAACCAGGAAAATCATCATCCTCAACCAGACTATAATAGTTTAAAGGGGGTTTCTTGCAACAATGGGCAGGAGAGCAATCATCTGGCCAAAATAGAACATCGTATTTGCCCTCTGATTTAAATCGGCCCCCACCAAACCAATAAAATGCAAAGTTTTCTTGGGTAAGCCGCGTGTGAGTTTCCTTATCAATTGCCTTCCAATAGTCAACTGCCTTCAGTAGGTCATCAGTTTTTTCAAATGCTACTGTTTTATTGAATATGATGATTTTGTTGAAGGGTGGTTGATCATAACCGGTGCCTAATTTACCAAGGTCTGTTATTATCATTTTCTCAGAATTGTCAGCGGGATTCTCGACACTGATAATGTTTGTCCCGCCGACCGTATTTATTTCCTCTATGGTTTTTGTAAAAGCATTTTGACCAACTTTCTCCACCATAATGTCAAAGGGTGTATGCAGTGTCCACACATCATTTATGTCGCATTCTAACACATCTACATATAGCGGTGGCACAAAGATATCTTGAATTTTATCTGGTCCCCTTAATTTATACTCAGGGCTCCAATAATTGAAGTATGCACCGTAGGTTTTCGGATAAACCAAATATCTATTATTCTTAAGAGGTATTTCCCAATAAGGCTGCCTCGGAGTTATTGTAATTCTTATTGTAGCTGTAGGAACAATTGTTTTGTCACCAATTTTATTTTGCCCATACGAACTGGCCTTGGTTTGATTGAAGTTGTAAAATAGAAAAGATTCTTTAGTGTTAACTATTGCCGTCACAATCCAAAATGAACCCTTCCACTCATGTGTTGATGGTTCTTCATAACCCGTTGGTTCAATGTAAATATTAGTTACGCTTAAAGGTGTAGCTTTCCCTGTTGGAATTGCTAAAAGAATCGATATTATTAAGGTAAGAGAGAAGAAAGCCGACATAAATGATGTAGTTCGCAACGTTCCTTCCTCCTTCTCACGCTAATAATTAAAACCTTGGTTAAATTTATAAGTCTTGTTAAAGTAACAATTTGTCGTATTAAAAGGCAAGGATGGAAGGAGCAGACATATGCGCCGTGGAAGGAAAATTTTGCTCGTTGCCTTTATCTCTGTTCTGGTTATTTTGATTAGTTTAGCAGTATATTACAATAACGCGTATAGGCGGCTAAAACTCAGTTTGGTTAGCGTTGGATTGGGAAGCGTAACATATACATCCGCGGAGATAAGATTTATCATTGAAGTGCAAAATCCAAACGCTTTACCCGTTTATGTTCCAAGCGGGGACTTTGAAGTTTACATAAACGACCAGCACTTTTGCAACGGTAATTTTGGCTCCTTCACTATAGGCGGTAGTAGCCGCATACGCATAACGGTTCCTGTAACATTTTACCTTACTGATGTTCCCATGGTATTATATGGTATAATAACTGGCGGAGGGACTGTTACTGTGAGACTTGATGGCGTCCTTCACGTGCTTTTGTTTGACATCCCATTCAGCACCACGCTATATAACGCTAAATTCACATAGAAGTGTCAAGGATTTTAGGGTCTTAAATTTCTGTTAGTGTCTCTTAACGGAAAGCTATATTTTTGTAGCATAGGAGAATGAGA
>JBNAVN010000141.1:0-1911 GCA_049700315.1 bacterium | reverse complement strand
CTGCAATGGCAGGGACCGACTTTTTTAACGCCAAGTTTTCGGAATTGCTGAATAATTTTTTTTAACTCATTATCAGAAAATCCCTTCAAATGGAATCCGCCAATTGCAAGATAAATATCCTTCTTAAAATAATCTTTAACAAATTTAATAATATGGACAATTTTAGGATGGGCGCAACCTGTAATAATTACTAAACCCTTCTTTGTTTCGATGACCAGAGATTCTTCTTTAATAAAAGTCCCAAGTTGGCCAGTTGTGCTAACCTTCTCACAAATATAAATCGGTTTTTTTATTTCTATAAATTTCGCATTTTTATTTTTTATGCTATTTTTAATTTCTTCAGGAAAAGATGAAAGAAGATAAATGACTACATTGGGATTTTTGTTTAAGAAATCCATAAGTCCGCCTATATGGTCCCAATGGTTGTGAGACAAAAATATAAGTTCAATATCTTTTGGATTTATACCTAAATTTTCCATATTTTTAATAAGAATTTTCCCATCGCCTCCAGTATCAAATAGAATTTTCTTTTCAAGACCTTCAATAAGGCAGGAAAATCCCCATGCAACTTTCAATGCCGGGTTAAATGGGTTATTGTCATAGATAATTGTAATCTTCAGAATATCTTTTTTCTTTTCGAGCATATTCCCTCCTAAAAATGATTTAGGAATTTCAATTGATGCATCTTTTAACCACGCTTACAGATGCCGTCATAAGAGCAGGGAGGCGTATCACACCGTTCAGTTCTACCACAACAGGTTGTGCCTGAAGATTGAGAACTCCCAACTCTTACACTTCCTGGTGCAGTAACTTGTTTTTCTAAATTTTTACTGCCGCATTGTGGACATTCCGGTTTTTCAGAACTTTTTAAGAGGAGAAAGTCAAAGACTTTGCCACAATTGTTGCATTTGTAAGTATATATTGGCATTATTGCCTCCTTAATCTTGTTCCACATTTTGGACAAACCATTTGATAGCATGGAACACCCCTTTTATGGGGGACAACAGTTCCACAAGATGGACATACACAATAACCACTTGGCCCTCTTCTCATTCCACCCATTCTACCACCTCCTATACCTACAGGTCCTGTTCTATTACCTCTTGGCATAATACCTCCCCGGATAAATATCTTATCCTAACTCAAAATTTTTTATCTATAGTTGGATTTTGTGTTGGCTTTACTTCGCCCTTTTTGAATTTTTCAATCGCTTCTTTAACAGTACCTGATAATCCAGTTATCACCTCTATACCCGCAGATTTTAGAGTCTGAAATGCATTCGGCCCCACATTACCAGTAATAACAACCTTATTCTGCTTTTCGGCAACCAATTGGGCAGATTGTATACCAGCGCCTCCCATAGCCTCAGTATTTGGATTCTTCAATACCTCAAATTCACCTGTTTCGGTATCAACAAAGATAAAATACTCACACCTACCAAATCTCGGGTCTAATTGTGCATCAAGATTATCACCTTGTGCAGTTAAGCATATCTTCATAATCACTCCTCCTTTTCATGTTCACATCTTTCTGCTTCTGAATGGTCGCATACTGATTTGTTTATCCCATATCCCTTACCTGAACCTGGTTTGCATAAATTTTCATTTCCTTTTAAAGTGTTATTTAGGAATTTTTCTATAGTTTCATCTATACTGCCATTTATACCAACTATTGTTTGAATTCCATATTCATCAAAATAATCTTTAGCGCGCATTCCCATACCACCACAGATGATACATTCAACCCCAAGTTGATGTAAAAATTGAGGAATCAAACCCGGTTGATGCCCTGGATTCTCTATTACTTCTTTTTTTATAACCTTACCATTCTCAATATCTACAATGGTATAGGATGGACATCTTCCAAAATGTGCTGAAACAAAATTCCCATCGCTTGCTATTGCTATTCGCA
>JBNAVN010000140.1:0-2057 GCA_049700315.1 bacterium | reverse complement strand
CATTGATGATGCTCAGAATAGACCTATTTGCCTTTGGAGGCGGTTTTGCCTCTCTGCCGCTTATGCTCCATGAGATTGTCAGCGTAAAAGGATGGATGGACTACCGAACTTTTATGGATGGGATTGCACTCGGACAGATAACACCATGGCCGATAGTTATTACAGCCACATTTGTAGGTTATCTTACCTATGGTTTGGCAGGAGCCATAGTGGCAACTATAGCAATATTTACCCCTTCTTTTTTGATATTGATAACTGTTTCTCCGGTATTCGATAGATTAAAGAGAGCCCCATATTTTTTGAAGGCTACAAAGGGAATACTCGCATCCTTTGTTGGTCTGCTCTTCTTTGTTGAGATAAAATTTCTCTTCAATGTCCAGTGGGACATTATAAAGATATTGTTGGGCATTACTGCATTTATAGCGCTATTCAGAAAGGTTGATGTCCTTTATGTTGTTACTGCTGGTGCTATAATATCAGTAATCGTGATGTAAAGGGGAATAAACACAAAGGCGGAGAAATCTATTTTAAAAAGCACGATGAAAAACATATTTGATATCCTTACAGAAAAATACGATGCATGGTATGACTCAGAGGAGGAGCGTCCTCTCTATGAAAGCGAGCTAAGATGTCTGAAACCTCTCGTAGAGAATGCGCCCCCTCCGGTTCTGGAGATTGGTGTAGGCACAGGTCGATTTGCGATGCACTTTCCAGGTGCTACAGGAATCGACCCATCTCTGAATTCCCTTAAAATTGCTGAAAAGAGAGGGATTAAAACAGTCCAGGGCTACGGAGAGGCTCTACCATTTGAAGATGAGACATTCGGCTGCGTTCTTATTATCGTGACATTGTGCTTTGTCAAAAATCCCCTCGATGTATTGAGGGAGGCAAAAAGGGTCATGAAAAAAGATGGTAGCATCATAATAGGGCTTGTCCCGAAGGATTCGCCATGGGGTATATTTTACGAGGAAAAGAAGAAGGCAGGACATCCATTTTACAGTGAGGCAAGTTTCTATACATTCAATGAGATTAAAGAGATGATAAAAGAGGCTGGACTTACTGTGGTAAGGATAAGGAGCACCCTATTACAGAGACCAGATGAATCCAGAAGGATAGAAGAACCGGTTGAGGGCTATCTTGAAGGTGCGGGTTTTCTGTGCATAGAGGCAAAGCGAAACAAATGAAAACAAGGCAACTTAAATTTAATTTTGGCGACCCATACAACCGAGCGTAGGAGTTCTAATGATGCTTGGACAAATTTTATTGGCAACTCTCATTGTGAGCATCATCTCATTAGCCGGCATATTTTTCATCGGTATGAAAACCGACAGCTTCGAGAATGTTATCGAACAGCTTGTAAGTTTTGCCGTGGGCGGACTGCTCGGCGGCGCTTTCCTCCACCTGCTGCCTGAAGCTATGGAATCTGGGAACCCGTCAATCTTTTCATATGTCCTTTCCGGCATTATAGTTTTTTTCCTCATCGAGAAGTTGCTTCACTGGAGACATTGCCATAAAGGCCAGTGTGAGACACACACTTTCACCTATCTTAATCTTATCGGTGACGGCGTACATAATTTTATTGACGGAATGGTTATCGCGGCATCTTTTGCCGCAGATATACGTCTCGGTCTTGCAACAACCGTTGCGGTGGTTGCGCACGAGATACCGCAGGAGATAGGGGATTTCGGAATCCTTGTATACGGAGGGTTCAGCAAGAAAAAGGCCCTCATGTATAACTTTTTAACCGCACTTACTTCAATAGCAGGCGCAGTCATTGCATATTTTTCTTTCAATCAAATTATCTGGCTGAAGGGCTTTTTAATACCATTCACAGCAGGCGGATTCATATATATCGCCCTTGTTGATATGATACCGGAACTGCACAAAAAGAGAAAGGGCGGGAAATTTGCGGGGCAACTTATAGCAATATTTGTTGGATTGTGGCTTATGTGGTGGTTAAAAACTATTTTTGAACACTAAGACAAAGGAGGTTCGTGATGGAAGGCGCTTGTCAAGAATTTTGTGTCTCCTGGTAGAATTTCATATTAAAAAGTTGT
>JBNAVN010000139.1:0-2253 GCA_049700315.1 bacterium | reverse complement strand
GTCCAGTGCTCGTTGGGTGAAAGCGTGCCTGACTTGAGCGTGCCTTTGACATGAAAGACTAAATGAACATCGTGCACATCTGAGCCACTCGTGGCATAAATATCACAGATGTATTTACCAGGCAAAACAACCTTGCCATTTACATCCCGTCCATCCCACTCAACATAATGCGCACCATAATTCATTAAACTGTCTTTGATTAAAGTTATCACTCCATTTCCGAGACTATCTCTAATACCAACCGAAACACTTGCTTCACCATCAAGCTTGAAATAAAAATTCGTGCTCCTTTCCGTCGCATCAAAATTGTCAATCATCACCTTTGCCTCTGAAATTCCAGTTTTTATACCATAATACTGAATTCCGGATGAGTCGCTCCAACTTTCGCTTATTATCACATCATTACCATAAATATGAATAAACCCGGGATAGCAAAATTGATTCAAACCAGCGCCTTTCTCACCAAAAACAAGCAATAACCCATTTAAATATGGTGCAAATTTAAGAATGTGACAATTGAGCCGGTCTACTACATAAATATACCCACCTCCATCAACTTCAACATCCCAGAGGTCAGGCCAATGGAATTCCGTAAGGTAGCGGATACCCCTCCACTCAAAATGATCGCCCTTGTCTTCTAACCAAACTATCCTATTGTTTCCGGCATCGGCTATATAAATATTATCCCAAAATGCTGCGATACCACGAGGTCTTTTAAATTGACCTATGTCACTACCATATTCTCCATAAGAAACAAGAATCGCTCCTGTTTCAGAAAGTTTGTAAATACGGTGATTGACCGGATCGGTGACAAAAAATTCACCATCTTCAAAGTCTATATCCCAAACCGAACCCTGCCCACCGATAGGAAATGTAGTAACAAATTCTAACTCGTCGTTATCAATATTGTAGCATAATTTTACAATCCTGCCGTTGCCAGCATCAGCAACATATATGTTCCTATACCAATCTTTAGTAACTCCTATCGGAAATCTAAACCCATCATTTCCCGTGCTCCAATCACCCCAGGCTTTAATCCAATTTGCATCTTCTTTTGTATAAACCACTCGATGCCATCCTTCATCAACACAAAAGGCGATTTTTTTACCACCGATACCAAGCATATAGCCAACACCCTGTGGAATGTTGAATAACTCTTTTTCCAATTTTTGATGAACTATTGCACTTGTAATTTTGTGATAGCCCTGATAATCTTTAGGATAAAAAACTGCCGATGCCCAAGAGAAAATAATAAGCACTCCTATAGAAACTTTACATAATAATTCGTTTTTCATACTGCCTCCTTAAATTATTGTTGACCCTAATCAAGACAAAAACTTTCTTAGTATACAGACTTTCACCAAAATCTACATCCAATACCGACTCTCGGTTGAAAAAAATCAGCATAAACAAAGTGCACAAAAGAACTGAGTCGGTGTATCAGCACTGCATCGCATCCAAGGGCAAAGCCAAAATTATTGAATGATTTATCCTTAAGCCCCAAGCTCTGTCCGTAAGGATATTGGATACTTTCATCATAAATATATGCCGGTGCTATCCACCCCATTATTTCCTGATTACTAATTGAAAATCGCTGAGTAAATTGAATTGCCCCAAGCACACCGCGGGTATTAGAATGATACCTTGTCTCGGACTGGTCAAACCAAAAGTGCTCTATATATTGAAATGAAGCACCAATCTGCCGGGTATTAAATTGTAAAACACGGCAAGCAATTCCAGCCCCAATTACATAAACACGATCGTTACTATCTGAGATTTTCTCTTTTACATAAGGGCTAACAATTCCTTCAATGGTAATGGTAAACCACCTGGTTATCCCATATCTAAGAAGTACTGTTCCAGAGTACCAATCAATTCCTGTCAGGTAACCCGGCTCCATCTTCCGGTGAAACCATTTTTGGGTATAACCTACTTCAAATGTGCTTTTTTTAATCGCTGGGCTCAAAATTTGTCCTTCACTAAAACCTATCAAAAGTAACGAAAGAATACAAAAATTATGCTTCAATTTCATAAATCCTCACTTATTCTGCTGCTCTTCATGGCTCCACTTCTTAATATATAAATTCCCCTCGCCATCAACGCCATAATACCAAAGTTTATCAAGACCTTTATAGGCAGTCATCACAATGGATGGCTTAATTCCTTTTGGCATTGCTTCAGCTGGCATAATTCTGCCTTCCCTTATTCCTTTGCTCGGTTTCACAAGATTACCATTACTATTAAATTTAATTA
>JBNAVN010000138.1:0-3144 GCA_049700315.1 bacterium | reverse complement strand
TTCGGTTTTCGGATTTTAAAAACAAGGGGGTTAAAATGAGCAAAAAGATTTTCTTTGCGTTAATCATTGCTGGGTTATGTTTTGGGCAGTATGAAAAAGAAAATGTTGGGTCAGTAATTCTAAAAAACGACTTTATTAAAAATTTGTCACTGGAACTAATTGGCAGTATGCACTTCACATTTGAACACGATTTAAGGTTTGGAGGAGCCAAATTGCCTCCTTTTATATGGGCAGGAAATTGTGGTATTGGTTATCAATTCAGTCCTCACAAGGTGCTTTATTGCGCAGGTAGCTATAGTTATACCAAAAACCTCAAGTACCCGATACTTAATTTCGGTCTATCTGAAATGGAATTTTCTATGAGCAGTTTTTCATGCTTACTTTCATTAAAGGCTACGAATTACACGATAGGGTGTGGCATAGATATTTCGTATATAGATGTATCCCGCACTGATTGGAGTCTCGACAGCACGATAGTATATACTGGCACAGCAAATACGACTCTTGTAAGACCAATAGTAAATGCCAGTGTGCAGTCGAACATAATTTACCCTTTATATCTAAAAATTCAGATGGAAAGTCGAATTTTGCACTTCATAAAGATTGGCTCAAAAGAGATACATGTGTCGAAAGTCCAACCCAGTATAGGTATAGGGTTAGGATATATATTTAATTTATGAAGGAGGTACCCATGTCAAGGCATATATTTTTGGCAATAATATTGCTCATTAACTCTTTGGTTGCGGGGGAAGAGATGTATTATCATGCCGGTGGTGAAAAGATATATCTTATCCCTTATAAGGATAGAATTTCAGTGACTTGGCAGAAAGATTTAACAACGGAAGAAAAAGAAGTGATTTTGCGGTCTAAACCAGAGATCAAATCTTGGTATCATATTGAAAAATACGACATAACAATTTTGGCGGTTGATGAGTCAAAATCTCAAATGTTGTTAGTGGAATTTTGGTTGCATCCGCAAGTGGAATTTGCCTCTTTTATTTTGCATACCAGCCAGAATGACTCTCTAATTATACAAAATGAGTTGATTGTCAAACTAACACCGGAAAAATCAATTGATGAAATTAAAAGTCACTATCAAACAGAATTACTGCGAGAAGATCCTTTTGATGAAGCATATAAAATTTTAAAGGTAAATAAAAGCAGCCAATTTAATGCCTTAGAGATTGCCAACATGCTAACCGAGCAAAAAAAGGTTGTTTATGCTTGTCCCAACTTTATTCGAAGGATTGAAATGCATAGAGAGCCGAATGATGAGTATTATGATTACCAATGGGCATTACCAAAAATCGGTGCGCCTACAGCCTGGGACTATGCTACAGGTAGTTCCAGCATCAAAATTGCGATTATTGATGGAGGTATAGATTTGGGTCACCCTGATCTTCAAAATGCAATCGTAACTGGATATGATGCAGTAGATGGCGATAACACACCACAATGTAATTCTACGGATGGTCATGGAACTTGTTGTGCAGGGATCGCGGCGGCGATTGTAAATAATGAAGAAGGTGTTGCGGGAATCGCCGGTGGTTGGGGTGGCGCTGGCGGTTGCCGAATTATGCCGATAAGAATTTATTCAGGGAATACTTGGGTTTCTGATGATGATATAAAATACTGTTTTGAATGGGCGACAAATCAAGGCGCAAAAGTTCTTAGCAATAGTTGGGGTTATTCTGGTTATCACTATAGCGACCCTGTCCACGATGGTATTAAATATGCATATGACCACGGCCGATTAGTTTGTTTTTCTTCCGGCAACAGTAATGAATATGTCCACTATCCAGCCGCTGATGAGTTCTCAATGGCCGTGGGTGCGACAAATGAGAACGATGAGCGGTGCAGCTACAGTTGTTATGGTTATAATTTAGATATCACCGCACCAAGCGGCGACTACGGTTTTAGGTGGATCTATTCTACTGATAATAGAGGAGGGGGAGGTTATAGTTCGGGAGACTATTATCCAAATTTTGGTGGCACTTCTGCTGCATGTCCCCAAGTTACTGGTTTAGCCGGTTTGCTATTTTCTGCTAATTCAAACTTAGAGAATTTTGATATCGAACGGATAATAAAAATATTTGCTAACGATAGGCCTCCCTCAGGTTGGGATGAATATACGGGTTACGGACGGATTGATGCTGGCAATGCGGTTAAACATGTAATTTTGCCTTACGAGATAACAAAAGGCACTGCTTCTCCTCCAAGTTTGGTTATAAGCAATGTTTGGCGCTCTTTCATGAATAGACCACGACCTGAAATGGCGCCGGGCACCTACCTTTGTGATGTATATAAAATGGAAATGACTATAAATTTTTCACCTACCTATGCTGAAGCACCCTGGGGATGGTTTAGTTTTACTGGATATGCTAATGAAAATCCAAATTATTGCACTGAATATCTTTATCATTCATCATCTACTACATCGATAACCCTGCGCACTTATTTTTATTGGATAAAGACTAACCAGTCGGGGGACCCCATAAATAAATGGGCTCCAACAAGTCCAAGTTCCTATGCCACAAAATATACAATTCTTGGCCGTAAACCAATAAACACCCCATCAAATCTACAGGCAACAGAGCTTCCATTTAGTAATAACATACGGGTTACCTGGCAGGATAATTCACATAATGAACTGAAATTCAAGATTTATAGGAGCACTGGTGGTGACTATTCTTTGTATGATAGTGTTGCCCAAAACATTACGCAATACATTGATGTTAATACTACACCAGGACAATGGTATTCTTATTTTGTTATGGCTTGGGCTCAAGAATTTTGTTCGGGGTCTTCTAATGGAGATTGGGCAATTGCTGGACTTGCCCCGCCGACACTGTATCAGCCTGTTGATGTCCCGCCGAATCAGGCACGAGTCTCCTGGCAAAATAGTTCCAATTTAACAATAGTTTCTTACACAGTTTCCCGATGGAATGATGTCACAAATCAATGGAATGATACATATAAAACAGGGTTAACAACAACTTCTTTTAACGATACCGTAACATTCTTGCACAAATACAAATATCGGGTTAAGGCACAAGAGTCGGGTGGTCATTATTCTGACTGGTCAAATACTGTTGAATATACCTCTGGTCTCCTTGCCCAGTCCGATTATCCAAAGATGTCGGC
>JBNAVN010000137.1:0-3276 GCA_049700315.1 bacterium | reverse complement strand
AGCAGCTTAAAGAAATACTTGCCAGCATAGAATATTTCAATATAATTGGACACTTGTTCTTTGAAAACTGGTTCTTAAGGAAGCGATAACAGAAGTGGATGGGCATCTGTTCCTGTTTTGTTGTCTGCCAAGCAGAGTGGCAGGCTTTTCGGGAACCCGGATAAAAATAAAAAAATATCATCCGGAAACAATTTCCGGAATAGGGTCAATAAAGACCTATCGTGGATGTCCTAAATACAATCCGAAATAGTTCCTGACTTTCGTCAGGACAAGTTTTTGGGATTGTAGCCTGCCTGTGCCGAAGGCAGACAGGTTGGAGGATGTCTGTTGATACGACATTATTAAATGAGTAACTAAAATTAAAGACTTTGGCGATTATAGATGATATTTCCCTGAAATTGAAAGAATTTTATGCACAGAGTTCGTCGTAAAATAGTTGAGGACTACTCGTTAAAACGCCGGGGAGAAGGGTTAAGTTTGGATTATGTTAAGAGTATTGCTTATGATAATCAAGGACGAGTAATAGAAGAAGAAACTCATTACAGATTTCCTCAACATTCCTCCCGCAGGGTTCTTTTATACGAAGGTGAAAAACTTGTTGCCGAAGAATTTTTTCACCCTGCGGACAAGTTTTCAGGGAAAATTTTTTATAATTATGACAAAAAGGGCAAACTTCTCTTGTGCCGACTAATAAATAAAAATGGAGACCTTGGTTGGTGCACTGAATATACTTATGATGATTTGGGGAATAAGACTGTAGAGAAACATATAAATTATGCCATCGGTGATACATTCACTTCATATTACAAGTATGATAGAAAGAATTATTTGAGGGTTTATAAATCGCACTCTAATTACCATGGCAACATAAAAGTCCTTTATGAATATAACAAAAAAGGGAAACTTGTTAATAAAACAAATTTCTTTGATAATGAATTAGACAAAACCATCCATTACACATACAATCGTAAAGGATTGGTAACCCGGATTGACTATGTAAATCCGCTTAACAAAAATAGAAATTACGACCTTTATTTTTATACTCCCCGCGGTATTAAGCGTTCTTTTGAGAGCACCGATGATGATTTAGGTGTTGAAATATACAATGAAGAAGGGAATCTTCAGCGTATTGAAGAATATCAGGGAGATATTCAAATTGGTGTTAAAGAATTCGTGTATAATAAGTCTGGACTCTTGATAAATTTTACCGCTAGTGAATATGATTACAAGATAGAACCCCGGCAGAAGATAATCTGGAGTGCGATGATTATTGAATATATAATATAAGAATTCAGAAAGATTCCGATAATTAAATACAGAAAGAAAAAGGGGCGGTCACGTTTTTTGGAAATAGTAGATTAAATTATCGTATTGGAATTTGAAAAATTCCTATATGAAAATAATGAAATTTTTCATTATAGGAAAGATTGGACAAAATACATCAGGACTTGGTGGTATGTTAAAGGAAAATCAAGGATATCAGATTATCAGAAGATCAGGATATCAGGTTTTCACACCTCCATACCCTGATACTCTGGTATCCTGATATCCTAATACCCTTGATGTCGTGTGGGTTTCAGGGGGTATCCCCCTGATGTATCTTGTATTATTAAAATATTGACTTTAATTCTATGTTAAGTATAATTAACATAAATTCTAATATAGGTTAAATGAATATGACGAAGATTAAAGACGCTTTAAAAGAAAATAATCCCTGGTGGGAAAGAGAATTTGCCACCGCGTTTAAAGATAGAGAAATCTACAAAAAAATTCAAAAATTTATGCCAATGCCCCAGATGATTGCTCTGACTGGATTAAGACGAGTTGGTAAGACAACACTACTTTTTAAAATAATTGATGATGCTATTAAAAAGGGATTTCATTCAAGAAATATATTATACTTTTCTTTTGATGATTTTCGCGAGATTGAAATAAGAGATATTTTGAAAACATACCAGGAAATTTTTGAAAAAGATGTGCGCGGTAAAAAATATATATTTTTATTTGATGAAATCCAGAAACTCAATAACTGGGAAGAACAATTAAAAAGAATTTATGATAACTACCGAAATATCAAGATAATAATATCTGGTTCGGAGTCTTTGTTTTTGAGGAAAAAATCAAAAGAAAGCCTTGCGGGCAGGCTCTTTGAATTCAAAGTAGAAACGCTCACTTTTTCTGAATTTTTATTGTTCAAAAATATTGAGTATAAGCCAATAGGACTTTATGAAGATATATTACTTAAGGCATTTAATGACTTTATTCTCACGCTTGGTTTTCCAGAGTTGGTAAATGTAAAAGATAAAGAGATTATTAAGAAATATATTAAAGAAAGCATCGTTGAAAAAATCGTTTATAGAGATTTCCCCCAATTATTTAAGATAAGGAATGTTACATTGATTGAGTCTCTATTAAACATATTTACTGAAGAGCCTGGGCAGATTATTGAAATAGACACATTAGCCAGCGAATTAAGAGTTTCACGGCAGACTTTGTCTAATTATCTGTCTTATTTAGAAGAGTCATTTCTTTTACGCAAGTTGTATAATTTTTCAAAAAGCCGAAGAAAAGTAGAAAGGAAATTAAGAAGGTATTATCCAACTATTGTGTCCGTTGACCTTTTGTTTAAAGATGATGATTTGTCAAAATCAAGGGTCTTTGAATGGATTGTGGTGCAGAAATTAAAATCAGAATTTTTCTGGCGCGACCCATATAAAAATGAGGTAGATATAATTATACCAAACAAAACTCCAATTCCCATTGAAATCAAATACGGAAAAGTTGACATCAGTGGATTACTAAAATTTATGGACAAATTTAAGGTTAACAAAGGTTATGTAATAACTTATAAAACAGAAGAAAAAAGAATAGCAAAAGGAAAGACTGTGTTGCTAATCCCCGCATTTAAATTTTTGCTCAATGCGAACCGCTGGCAGTTGTAGATTTTTGCAAAACCTATGCTACCAATGGTATCTCTTCTTCTGTTCAATGTTTTCTTAAAAGACCCATATTTTAACATTTCTCTTTTGAGACTTGACATATGCTATCCATTTCCAAAACCCGAACCCTATCTCTGGTTTCCGGGCGGTGCCTGGGGAGATATGGGAATACTCGACAAAAAACTAAAGATCGGCATTGGCACTTCAATATATGAATCCTATGATTTTGCTGTTTCCGGGGAATTTTCCACCGGAAGTTTTTTCCCGTTACAATTCCACTTTGCTCCTTATATTAATCCTTATGGGAGCTATTTTGCGCGATTTCCAAGTATATTTT
>JBNAVN010000136.1:0-3478 GCA_049700315.1 bacterium | reverse complement strand
CTCCTACGGAAATGGGGTGAAAGGATTATTATCGCGGTTAAGGAACCGCTCCTACAGAATCGGGATTAAAGGAAGAAAAATAATCGTCCATCTGAATCTTTAGGCGTTTAGGTATTTAGGTATTTTGGACTTTTAGGCATTTAAATTTGGACAGGCTACCGCCCTTGTCAGTTACCTTTCAGGCGGGGAATCATAAGTTTGTCCTTCAAAAATAATCTAATTTAAGCCAATCTGAATAGAACTTTCATTTTCTATCTGCCTCATCTAAAATTTTCTCTGATAAAGAACCAATTTTTCTGCTAATTAATTCAGCAGGAATTGTCATAATAAAATCAAGCCTTAATAGCGATTCCTTGACTAACCCATTTGACGAATCTGGTTTAATTTTAATCTCTAATTCCATCGTCTCGGAAGGCACCTGAGATGTAATCGCTGCTAATATATAATCATCATATCGCGTTTTAATGGCAGTATTTGAAATGACCATCGCAGGACGTCCTTTTTGCATTTCTTTTTCGCGAGTAAAAAATGGAAATTTGACAACAACAATATCACCTTTGTTATAATTCATATAAATCCTCAGCATCACTTAACCATATTTTTTCAAGATTTCTTTGCTGCGCTATGAGATATGTATAGTCAACACCACCTTTTTTCATAAGGAGAAATTCAACAAAATCCAGCACCTCCTGGATTAATTCGGGTGGCAGGACATCTATTTTTTCCTTTAAACGCTCCTTTTCCTTCACTGCAGAATTCATAATACACCTCACTGGCTAAATTATATTACATTTTTGAAGGAAGTCAAGGGACGAAGTATTGGAGGAGGGGAACGGAATTGCGAGAACGGCATTTCGGATTGAGGATAGGGAAAAATCTGATAGATTAGGAAAATTCAACATTATAAATTTATAATTTCTCAAACATCTTTTGCATTTTTTCCTTAACCTCTTTTTTTAGTTGTGCATCAATTTCACCGATCTCACCAAGAACCAATTCTTTCAGCACAGTCGTAATCTTATCAAGACGAATTACTGAGTCCACCTTTAAGCCTGTTTTTTTAAAACCAGCATTTTTAGAAGTAATAATAACATCAGTTTCTGAAGGCCTATCAGGAATTTTTGAAGAGATAAAGGCTAAGATGACATCTTCTTCACATTCGTACAGAACCAGTGCCGGTCTTAATTTTGAGGCTGTCAAATCAGTAAAGGGAAAAGGAACCAGAACGAGCTTACCGGTCATTTGCTTCGGTATCTAACCTTTATATCACTGACATTATAAATGTCGGGCTCAGATGCATAGAGTTTTGATAATGTAGACTCGGAAAGTTTCATAATTGAAGATATTTCTTTTTCATAAATCAATTGGTCTAATTTGTTTGATATTTCAATTAAAAATTGTTTGATATCACTGACTTCTGCTGCAATATCTGGGTGTCGTTTAGACATATAACCTCCTGTTCCTAAGATTATTATATCAAAAAATGTAAAGAAGTCAAGAGAGGTATTGAGGATTGCGAGAACGGCATTTCGGATTGCGGATTGCGAATTGCGGATTGCCCGATGACGGATACCGGATGCCTGATGACGGATACCGGATGACGGGTGTATCGGAGCCTCGGGGGACGGAGGGACGGGGGAACGGAGAGGCGGGGCGTTGTTCATCTCACCAGCACATTTTGCCACGCATAATTAAATATGCCTTCGGTTAGATAAAAATTTTCTTCGGTCGCAGAAATAATGGCGGCGGTTGCAACCATATTTTTTAAATCTCGTTTTAATCGTATCAATGATGCGCAATGACGCGGGACTATCGTCATAGAACTCTTGATTTCAAAAAGGTGCAACTTCCCTGAATGTTCAATAACAAGGTCTATTTCCAAGCCGTCACGGGAACGCAGATAATACATAGAAGGTTTATCCCCGTTATTTAAAAATCTTTTCACAAAATCGCACACAATAATTGTTTCAAATAAATTTCCGAAGTAAGGACTATTAAACAATGTCCGGGGTTCATCAAGACCCAGAAGATAAGTTCCCAAACCAGGGTCTGTGATATAGATCTTTGGACTCTTCACCAGCCTCTTTCCAATATTTTTGTAATAAGGATACAAAAGATATATCTGACGACCAGTCTCCAAAAGCGATAACCATCTCTTGGCAGTGGGCACACTGATGCCGATATCGCGGGCGATTTCTGAAATATTTAATATCTGACCTGTTCTCACTGCACAGGCAATTAAGAATCTTTCAAATTGGCTCAAATCGCCGATTGCAGAAAGATTTCTTATATCCCTTTCCAGATAGGTAGTAATATAAGAACTGCACCACAATTTTCTATCAACTTTTTTATGGAATGCTATTTCAGGATAAGACCCTCTCAACATTATTTCACTGAGCGATAATTTCTTTTTTACCAAATTCGGCTCATTTAGTTTTTTCAGCCACCTTGATATGTCAAGGGCGTTGTCCGCATTATTTACCCGCTCAGACATTGCAA
This sequence comes from bacterium, assembly GCA_049700315.1. Taxonomy (GTDB): domain Bacteria; phylum Hydrothermota; class Tepidihabitantia; order SM23-42; family JAOAFX01; genus JAOAFX01. The sequence continues at coordinate 979 of JBNAVN010000136.1, read as the reverse complement.
AAGGCATAAGTTCTAATATTGCTGTTCTACCTGCCAGGGATTGAGTTATGTTGTGCATAAGGGTGAAGTTTTGAGAACCGGTGAGCAGCCATTGCCCGGGCTTTCTATTTTCATCAATCCGCGTCTTGATATATGAAAGCAACTCAGGCACATATTGAATTTCATCAAGGATTAGAGGCGGTTTATACTGGCTCAAAAAACCGAGCGGGTCTTCTTTCACACGAAGCCTGATATCCGGGTCTTCAAGACTGACATAGGTATGAGTGTTTGCAAAAAGCATTTTTACAAGAGTAGTCTTACCCGATTGCCTGGGACCGGTCAGGGTTATTGCAGGAAAAGTCTTAATGGCTTTTAGCAATGTCTTTGCGAGGACCCTTTGAATAAATTTCATATTTTATTATATGCTGATTATTTAATATGTCAAGTTAAAAATTAAGGGCGGAAGGAACGGATTAAACGCTTCGCTGGAATAAACACTGCGTTGTACTGAACGCTACGCTGGAATAAACGCTAGCGGTGGACTGTCCACGGGACTAAAGTCCCTACTCCACCAGCCAACCAAATTTGGACAGGCTACCGCCCTTGTCAGTTACCGCCACACTGCGGACTGACCCCATCTGCCCTGAAAAAGGGGCTCTATGTTCATATATTCATTCAAAAATCTCAAAAACCCACCAATAAGGATAGAGTTTTCGGTTCTTTAAGAGAGGGGCCATTCAGTAATCTATACAGTGAATTATATTCATAAAACAAAAGATGTCAAGAACAACATTGAGGATTGCGAAATGATAACGGCATTGCGAATTGCGAATTGCGAATTGCGGATTTAACCGAATAGACGAAACCGTCCAACGAAACGCATTTCGCAACCGCACAACGTCAGACGATTTTTCAAGGATTTTTGTCGCGGTTAGGAAACCGCTCCTACGGAAATGGGGTGAAAGGATTATTGTCGCGGTTAGGAAACCGCTCCTACAGA
>JBNAVN010000135.1:0-4029 GCA_049700315.1 bacterium | reverse complement strand
CTTAAAACTAATTGTAATTTCCTGTTCAGTTGCATCAAATACGGGTTTTGATGTCTTTAGTTCTCTTATACTTACCTTCTCTTTGTATGCTTGTATGCCCGAATCATAAGTCCAGTCTTCAATGATTGCAATAACACTGTCTTGAATATACATACCTCGGGGGTGTCTAAATTGATTGATTCCAGCCCCATAATTTCCAAAGGAATAACAATGTGTTTTTAAAAGTGGTGAAAATTTTAGAATCTTTGACCGTGCCCCATCACAGGCATAAACTACACCCCTCTGGTCAACCTCAATATCCAAAAGATAAACATTCTCTGGCAAATCTGGATATAACCATTTTACAAATTGAATATAGCCACCTCTATCGCGCAGGCAAACAACCCGACGGTTATCAGTATCTGAAATATAGATGAGATTGCCATACACGCCAATCCCCCTTGGCCCTCTAAACTTACCCTCCGTAACACCATAGCCACCGTAAGACAATTCATAATTACCGGTGAGTGAGAAACGGAATACCTTATGAGCCCCAGCATCTATCACATATAATTTATTCCCCTCTACCTCTACATCCCAGGGTTTTTCAAGAATTCCATTTCCGATTTCACTCCCCCAAACAAGCGAATCACCTTGCAACTGCAACTTTACAATCCGCCCATTGTCGGTATCTACAACATAAATGTTATAATTACTATCTATAGTTATTCCGTGAGGCGACTTGAATTGATTAATGCCGGCGCCCCAAAAACCTAAAGATTTTGCATAATAATGTTCTTGGTCAGTTTCACACCCCCTTACATAAATTATCCGATGCCACATTCCATCCGTAATAAAACAGAATCCAGTATCAGATTTTATATAACCAACGCCATCGTAAGGATCCTGGAAAAGGGCTATCTCAAAACTATCCTGAATAATCTTTTTGGTCAGCTTATAATACATCTGACCACCAAATTCATAACCCATCCGCTCCAAGGTGGCAAATGACAATTGGAGTGAGGAAAATAATATTATTACAACATAAAATTTCCTGGGCATCTTGACCTCCTTTACAATACGAAACTTAACCCAAAGTGCCAAATATCGTCACTAAAAAGATTTGACGTCGCAAAATGTAAATATAATTTTTGATGAGGTTTTATATCTAATCCTGTATTTATAATATTTCTAATAATAAAAATTGCTGTATCATAGCGATATTCATAAACAAATGTATCCCCAAAACGGAAGTTTAATATAGTGCTGAATTCTTTCTCAAACCCTACAGGGAATATCAATTTTCTTGAAGTAGTAAAATCATCTCTTTTATTTAATGCATAACTAACCGCAGAGATAAGTAATAAACTATTATCCAGGTAAAAAATAATTCCTAATCCTGGTCTGTAAGAGTAGCGACTATCAAAATAATCACCAAGTTCGTTATAGAGGCGATAGTATTTTAATACCATCCCGATACTAATTCTCTTTATATCTAATCTGAAATTACTATTGAGATGAAATTCGGTATAATTATTATTCCATACAACTGGTTCATCCTTAGGCCAATAAAACCAAAAGGTAGTATCAGCGGTAAAGCTGTTCGTCTCCCAATTTTTCTTTCCGGCTAATGCAAACCGCCAATTTTTATTATCTGTCAAAATGATGCCCATTCCTCCTTCATTACTCCATTCTAAATGCATAATTGATGCCTCACGAGGATTCCCTACACTATCGTATTTGATAATGTTATACCAATCAGGAGCGTTATTCCAGCTGAAGTTGTATTCAACACCCAATTTAAGCCACTTACCAATATTCAAGGAATACAGAAAACCCTCTTGTCCATAAAGCCAAGGCTCAAGTTTATAATAGCTACGTTCGTCAAGTCTCTGCCAGGCGCCAATCCGATATGCAAGACCAATCTTGGGATACAAAACAAATAGAGACAATAACTCATCTTTCTCAAAAAATTCTAAATCTGATTGCGGTTGAAGTAACATCATAGAATTGAAAAAACGCATAAAACTGTAAATCTGAAGTCTGTTAAAACTTTTACTATTTTCTCCAAAAGTTTTTAAATACGCGGGATTATAAATAAAATCCGTAATTGGGTCAGGAACAAATCCAGCAAATTCTCTTCCAAAGCCAAGGATTCGCACTGATGGTTGTGTCCAGAGATGGAATAATACAAGTAATACCAAACTCATTGCAATTCCTTATTTAATGTGATATTTCTTCCAATACAACATCCCCTCTTCTAAATCATATCCCCAGATATAGACATCAAAAGTCCTATATTTACCCTTATACCAACTCCCTTCCACAGGAAAAGACTTAATATAGATTTTGCTTCCATCAGGTATCTTTTTTATATCCTTGGGGTTTATAATTTGCACCTTTTCTGGCACAATATATCTGCCCACCGAATCAAAAAGCATCTGATAGACAACAGATTTATTGTTTTCCTTCATAAATACCGTAACCACAATATAATCGTTCTTTAATCTAACAGACTCATAGATTGGATAATTCGCAAACGGGTATAAATCAAAATTTTTAAACTTCCGAAAACTTGCTGAAGGTAAATGATAGCGCTTTATCTGCCATTGTTGGGTATCAAAATCATAATTGAGAACCTGAAGGCTATCCGGGAAAAATCTATAATCCTCCATCCGTGCATCTATATCGCCTTTTTTCCCAACAATCCTGAAGGTATCAACTTGTTGACAACTGAATGGTATATTACCTTTGAGAAATTCTATTATGACGGTGTTTCTTACTCCAAATGATGGGCTTGCGACTTTAGGCAAATCTCGCCCATCAATTAGGTCCTTCATATAGATACCCATTCTATAGAAAGAGGCAAGAACATCTCTATCATCAGTAACATATCTATGGAGCTCAGCAGATAAAAACTCTGGTTGTTCAATTCGTTGTTTTTGCAGTATATTTCCACCTTTATCAAGCAGGATTAAACACCTATATCCGGCTGGTGGGTCAGCTTCTCGTATCCCAATGTCTGTCCTAACTTCAGCAATAATTAGAGCACCCCCGCTTTTGTTTAGTACAACAAGTGCTGCCCATATTTCCACAGAATCCTGAACTACTCCCTCGTTAATTTTGTTACCTTCTTTATCATAAAGCCGGAAATAGAGATAAGGGTAAAGGTTTTCGCTAAACAAACGTGGTGGGTGATATATTGAATCAATTTTACCGTTTGGCAAAATTACTATACTTGTATGTGCCGGAAAACCTGTTTCTCTTGTATGCCATTTTATCTGTAATACCCATAATTTTCCTTCGCTATCAATATAGCTACTTCCCCCTTCTTTGACTATTATCTGGGCAAACTCGTCAACATTGGGCGCAGAGTATGCCCAAATAACAAGGATTGTTGTTAATATAATAACTTTTCTCATTTTTGCCTCCTTACCAGGCTACATCTATTGTATGAATACCCAATACATCCCGAGTATTCATTGCATCTTCGGGTGGTTTTTTATTTAGTAAAGAATCTACAAAATACATATAGGTGCTGTTATATTTTCTCCACTTGATTGTCTTTTGCATAACACCCGAGCTGTCGTGGCTAATTTTTCCTAATGCGTGACCTACCTCGTGGGCCATCGCCACACCAAGTGCCTTGTACCAAGAATTCCAACCGTACTTCAAAAGAGTATCCCAACTTACTGACCACCATCCATCAAATATTTGACCGGCATAGATAAGAATCCCTGTGCTATCTAAATATGCCTGTGCTCCTGCCGAGTCAGTAGAAGCTAAATGTCCACAATTTGTATGGTTAAAGCTGCCCCAATCAGATGTATTGTAAGCCACAACTTCTCCCATATCATTTGTATCTTCCCGTCTAGACCCGATGACAATATGAATGCGGTCTCGAAAATCACGGAAACCAGCTAAATAAGTTTTTATCATCAAGGTCGGTATAGGGTCAAGTCCATCAAACCCCTCATCAATAATAAAATTTATATCCGTGGTATCCAATCTTGCGGTTGCTAATATTGCCTTCATAAAGGATATCCCACT
>JBNAVN010000134.1:0-4067 GCA_049700315.1 bacterium | reverse complement strand
ATATCCACCATCAGAGGTCAGTTTAACTGAAGAACCGTAACAATAAAATCGGGGGTTGCCAAAAGTCCTCTCAAAGAGTTTGTTACCATATTTATCAACCCTTAAAAAATAAATCTCATCTCTGCCATCAGCACTGAAAGATTGTGATGTTCCACAAATTATATACCCACTGTCGGGCATTTGTTGGACCCCAAAACCCACATCGTCTTTTATACCACCGTAACTTCTTTCCCATTCTTTAGTAAACTGTCCCCACTGATTTATCTTAATCTTTGTGAGATAAATATTCCAACCGAAAGATGAATTAGACCACACTCCTCCCGTAATAATACAACCACCATCAAATGTTGGTTTAACATAATAACCAATTTCATCTTTATCGATCTCGCCAATTTTTAATTGTTGTAATGCGGATCCATATTCGTCGGTTCTTATTAGATAAACATCACAGTTTTGAAGCCCTGTTCCTCCTACATTCTCCTGCCAAATTTCACCCGCAATAATGTATCCATTTGTTATTTTTTGGATACAATGCCCTTCGGCATGTTGATGTCCATCAATGAGATAAGTTGAATCCTCGCCTTCCTGACCAGGACCAAATATCTTGGCTCCCACAGTATACTGCCGCCAAAGAACTTTATATACTGGACTTCCGGGCAACCCGGTTTTCACCCAGCCTGTTAACGTAATTTTAGAACTCGATAGCAAGTATGTAAAGGAAGAGTATGTTCTAAAACCCTCAAGTTTATGAAATATGTATTCTTTATTACCGGCCCCATCAGTCTTCAAAATGAATCCTTTCTGGCACTGCTCAAAAAAAGTTTGAAATGGCCAGACCTCGCCACAGGCTATGAATCCACCATCACCCGTCTGCACAATGTCGTATAATATCTCAAGACTTTCTGGAGAACCATAATTATAATTCCACTCAATGACCCCATCGTGATTTACACTTACTAAAAAGGCATCAAAGTTATTTTCCGAATACATCGTTGTTCCACCGATTAAATATCCGCCGTCTCCAAAGTCCTCACATACAGAATTACCATAATCATCAGCTACTGTTCCATAATATTTTTCCCAGGCAAAAAGGGGAAATACAACCAGTATTGAAATCACCATTATTGAAACTTTTTTTGATAATTCCATCTTTGCCTCCATTTTACATTAAAATTTAGTTTTCTCCTACCCGGCCGGTATTCTTTCTATCATGCCGAAATTTTGGCCAGGGTGTATTAGCAAGAGGTGCAGACCCATACAATGCATAGAAATAACCATCATCAGAACCAAAGTAGATTGTGCCGTCATCCCCAATTGTTGGTGAATAACATACCCTGCCATCTGTCTGGAATTTCCATTTCAGATTACCTCCAATATCAATAGCGTAGAGGTATCCATCGTTTGAGCCAAAGTATATGATCCCATCCGCACTTATCGCAGGTGCACCTGATATTGCGTTACCCGTTCTGAAACGCCATTTCAATAAACCATAGGCGGTTAGAGCATAAAAATTATAGTCCTGAGAGCCAAAGTAGATGGTTCCATCCAAACCGATTGATGGAGAAGCGATATGCCCATATGTCTGGTAGCGCCATTTTAGTGTGCCATCTGGATTCACTGCATAAAGGTAATAGCCACTTCCAAAATAAATTGTGCCTTCAGCATCCATTGTAGGTGAGGAAGTAATATCACCGTCTGTCTGGTAGTGCCACTTTAATGTGCCATCAGGATTTAGTGCATAAAGATAATTATCGGTGCCTCCAAAGTAGATGGTCCTGTCTGACCCTATAGAAGGCGAGGACCAAACAAAACCTTCAGTTTTGAAACGCCATTTCAATCTTCCATCAGGATTAATTGCATACAAACAACTATCAACTCCACCTGTAACATAAATAGTTCCATCCTCACCAATTGCAGGTTCTGAACCACCCCCACCCTCTATGAAATAACGCCACTTCTCTATTCCATCTGAACCTATAGCATAAAGGAAACCACCGATAAAACTTCCACTACTATTATGGGTATAGATTGTGCCATCCACATTGATTGCAGGTGCTGATGAAAAGTCCAAGGTCCGACAGCACCATTTGAAAGTCCCATCAGAATTTACGGCAAAGAGAAAACCAGGGGGTGGAATGGGGGGAGACTGCTCTACTACTCCAAAGTAGATAGTCCCGTCCGAACCAATAGCTGGCGAAGAGTTTACATATAGGGTAGAATCATACCGATAACGCCATTTGAGCGCACCAAAATATTGAATAGTTACTCTAATTGTATCAGAATATCCAATATTTCCAGCAGGGTCAAATGCGATTGCAGATATTTTGTGCATAGAATTATGGGGTAAAGATTCAGTATCCCACATGTAATAACCATATGGTTTCACAGATGTTGTAGCCAACAAACTATCAATAAAGATTTTAATACTATCAATCGCTTTATTATCGGTTGCCTCTGCAGTTATTAAAACAATTCCACTAACATAACTACCATCTTGAGGATTTGTGATTTCAACTACCGGCGGTTCTTTATCACCACAACTCAGCCAGAAAAACATAAAAATACCCGCAATTAGAAACTTTTCCATCCAACACCTCCGTGCAATTTAATTGCCTGGTTGGTATGTAGCATCATAAGTATACCAACCACAACGATTATTTTGATCCCTTATCAACCGCATATAGCCATTTTCACCCCAATCTTCACCCCAACTATTTTTTATCTTCCAAGTCTGCGTACCACCTTCATCATTATCATTCCAACCAACAAATATAATAGCATGGTTTGGGAGCCGGGGTTGCCCGGTATATGAATAAACACCCCCTACATAACTATACCATCCATCATCCGCATATACACTTGCTGATAGAGGACGAATATGTAGCGCACTTTTGATAGCTGTTTCATCACCACTTTGCCATGTTATACAATCGTAAGATGTAATCTTCCAGACTCTTGAAGGACGTTTACAGCAGGGGGTATTTTTTGCCCGATATGGGTCAATCGTCTCAAGGGGAATACCGTTGTTTCGTATATAATTAAGCGCCCAGAAGTGCATACCTCCATCACATGCACCACAATACCGACAACAATCACTAACTAATGTCTGTTCTGCAAGGTCAAAATTAGGATTGGGGGTATTTGTCGCAATATTTATTACTGCCTCAATTTGCCCAACCGCAGCAAATGCCCAACAAGTTCCTGCTGCTCCCTGTTCTTTTACTCTTGTCATCCAGTTAACACCATCTTTATTGGTCCAATCAAGATATGGGGGAAATTGGCGACCAGAATTATTTGATTCTGATGGATTGAAATCTCCTTCACTACGAGGCGCACGAAAACCACATAGTTTAGCTCGGTCTTTGTCTGGTAACATAAAAACCGATGTCAAATCTGCCTTCCATAAAGCTCCCCTTTTTTTAATATTTGCCCTGATTTCCCGCAATTCAGAAAATCTTTTAAATACGAAATCCTGAAGTTCTGTTTCAACTTTGGCCTTGCCCAGACTATTGAAAATAGCCCCCATACAAATATATTTGTTTGCTTGGATTTTTCTAATCACTTCACTTTCCGAATACCCTTCAATGAAAATAGCAAGCCCAAATTGATTTCTCCCGGCCAATTTTTTTAAGAATCGTGAAGTATCTACAATTGCCCGACCATTTTGAATTTCATCAGGACTTAATCGGGTGAGAAACACACTATCAATATAAATGCAACCGATTGGGTCATTTAACTTTTGAGCATCAAAGGTTATTATTATCTCAACTGTAGACTTTGTTACCTCAATAGAAGCTCTTGCCACAGTATTAAAACCAAACAGAAAAACCATTAAAAAAAGCAATTTTTTCATAAAACACCCCTCTTCTTATAATAAATATCTGTCCATTTTGTGAAAAATTTGTGAAATTAATGTGCTCTTCCCCTGTCCAAAACACAAACCCGCAATGATTAACGCAAAGAAAATCTTTTTGCTCATCTTACCCCCTTATTTTTAAAATCCGAAATCCGCCACGCAAATTGGCGGACGACATCCGAAACAAATCCCAATGACCAAATTCCTTTTT
>JBNAVN010000133.1:0-4831 GCA_049700315.1 bacterium | reverse complement strand
GACTGGAAAAATACCGTTGCAGTTCCCGGTGGAGTATATGTCCTAAAATCTCTATTAAGTATCTTTTCTAAATCCACACTTATTTTGGGTGCGAGGTTTTGGTCGTTTATCACAATAGTTGATACTTCATCTTCTGATGTTGGATTTGGACTTACTTGAGTTGGTGAATAGTTTGGTTTGAAAAATCCCCTTTTGTGGGGTGAAATATCAATCTTTTTTAGATATTCTGGAATTTGGTTGAGTTTTTGAGCTATTTCTGATGCCTTACTCTGAGATTCTGCTGTAGGTTGCTTAGGGGAAACCGATGATAAAATGCCATTCCAATTCACATTATATTCTTCGTTTCCTTCTTTAATCAGAAAAGTGAAATTTCGATTTAGTGCATAAGGTATGCTAACTTCAGCATTCATTCTCACAATTTTTGAATTCAGAAAAATGTTAGCAGAATCTTTCCTTAATGAAAGCCCGTATTCGCCATCATCAATGGAAAAATAAATATCTATAAACCTTTCTTCATCGTGATTAAACACGCAGTTATCAAATCCACCAAGGTTCATAAATCCAAGATTAAAGAAACCATCAGATTTTTGATTGGGGTTTATAATAAAGTTTTTGAGGATAAGCAGGCTATAAAGTAAACTTGATTTACCGCCTGCAGTTGGTCCATAAAGAATAGTTAAAGGTGCAATTTCAATCTCTGGTGCATTCTCTATTGAACGAAAGTTAGATATTTTAATTTCATTTATCATAGTATCCTCCTCGTTTAAGGTTTTTTAACACTATAACTCCTCTCATTTCTTAAATGTTATCCTACCTCTGATATTTATTATCACGCACGGCATGGCGTATAACTTGGTCATATCCGAACTTCGCTTTTTGTCTTGATTTGGAAGGATAGACGAAGTATTTCGTTTATCCCAACTTTTATTTTTCTAACCATCTTATTTTTATATACAATTTTTAATCCAGAAGTCAAGTATTTACCTATCTTTTCATCAGTTGACCTCACTGTAAATCTCCTTTGTGTTGAACGCCTTAAGGCGCGCGATAGATTGTGCCCTCTTTACGACACCAGCTCAGTCGTGCCGGTAATGCAAACGGCATCGGAGGGTCAGTAGTTCGTAGCCCTCAATTCATACAACCCTAAGCCTTCCTCTAATGCTTTGCCCACCATCCTGTCTTGGTCGGCTGTAAGAGAGAGTGCCAGAAACCTGCCAAACTCCCTCTCAATTTCCTTAAAGCGTTGACGGTCCTCCTCTGCAAATTGCGAAAAGTAAATGAATGCCACGCGTATATCACGGTAATCTGTTAGCACCGCTTCAATCTTCTTTATCAAACAGTCCACAGCAGATGTTGAGGTGAGCCATGTTTTTACCTCAAGGACAGCCCTGGGCGTCCTTTCTTGCCCGATACCTTGGCACACTGTGATGTCAGGCCTCCAAGACCTGCTGAGTGACGGAAGGTTTAACCCCAATTGCGGACAAACTTCAATGTTCAATGTGGGGTTAACCAAGCTGTCTATATCATGGGTTGTCCCCCTTTCTTGTCTCTCAAATTTACCACCGAGTTGCTCGATTTGTTTAAGGAGAATCCGTAGAAACAGTACCTCTGAGAACCACCACGTAATACCCGAGGTTGTGCCTAAGAAATTCCTCGCATCCTGCCAGCAAGTATCTTTGTGAATATTTAGGATGTCCGCACATGTGAGTGTGCTCAGGTTGTTAGCCAGATATGTATCCAATGCTTCGAGATAGGTCCTTAGCCTTGGAACTTTATTCTCTATTGCCATTTCAGACCTCCTTTCTTTCTTTACTTTTTAATATCAGCACCCTAAAAGTCCTGATTTACTATTTCTGCTCCTGCAACTCCTTCAGCCATTCCTGAACCTGTTTTATCTGCCAGTCTTTGAGATTTTCCTTATTCTCCAGCGCCCTTTTTAGCCAGAAGATTGCCCTTTCCTTATCCCCTTTTTCTTTATAAACCCGTCCCAGATTTGCCATTGCCCCGGCTTATTTCGGGTTGAGTTCTATCGCCTTGGTAAAGTCCTGTATCGCCCGGTCATATTCACCATTGATACAATAAGCAAGCCCGCGGTTGTAATAAGCTTCGGCATCCATCTTACCCTTGCCTTCACAGGTAAGCCCGGTGATGATAATGATAAACCATTGGGATTATCCCAATGATAGCCTTTTTAATACTCATTACTCCTCCTGTTATTTCCGTTGGGCTATATCCGATTTTAGCCGCTGAATTTGCTTTGCGCACATGCATCAATAACATATGCCCCTTTTTTTAGCAAGTCAAGTAATATCTATCTTCAGCAATGGGTGCGGGTTAGGGTGATAAGCGGGGACGGTCTTGCATTATAACCGGTGCGGTCGGTCAGATATGCCAGAGGGCATACCCATAGACCCGATACCGAATCCAAAGCGGTATTTGGACATCAGTGTTTCAGTCGGTATCTGGCAGCTCACCATCTCGCTTGACCTAAACGGGCAGAGGAGCAATTGAGTCAGGCAGGGTGGGTGGGTTGGTGGTGGTAGGGAGAATAGCGGCTGGCAGGACGGAGGAGGGAGTGAGAGGGAGTTATCCCCGGTTCAAGCGTGTCAAGGCGGCGGACAGGCTCGCTTCTGTCCGTTATCCTTGACTGTTATCCGGGGGTAGAAAAACTGGCACAAAAAGGGCGTTATCGTTGGGTGTTATCCGACGGCGAAAACAACACAAGGCATGCAAGCAAAACTAAAGTTTTTGAACTTACGTAAAGGGTGTTGCCGCATATTTAAACCTCTAAATAATGTAAATGAGTTTTTAAAAATTCTTGACTTTATAAAAAATCTTACTATAATAACAAACTATGAAAATGATTAAAGTCCTAGCAATTTGCCTTTTGGCTTTCGCAGGGTGTAAAAAAGAACTACCACCAAAAGCCCCAGTAATAAATGGACCCAATGAAGGATGCACCAATGTTCCTATTAACTTTACCGTTTCAACTACTGACCCCAATAAAGATGATGTATGTTACCTTTTTAATTGGGGTGACGGCACAAGGGATAGTTGGACAATATATAATGTAAGTGGGCAATCTGTTTATAAATCCCATACTTTTTTAAAACCCGGCATTTTCGATGTTGCTGCAAAAGCAAAAGATATAAAAGGTAATGAATCAGAATGGTCATCATTTCATCGGATTTCAATTTCGTCTCGGCCACCAAATACTCCTTCTACACCAAGCGGTCCAACAAGGGGTGTGATAAACATGTCCTATACATTTTCTACCTCTACCGCTGATCCCGATCTTGATAGTATTGCTTATCAATTTGATTGGGGCGACGGCACTCAATCTAATTGGAGCGATTTTGTTCCGAGCGGTAGTTCTGTGTCTATGAGTAAATCATGGTCATCTGCCAATACTTATTTAGTGAAAGCAAGGGCAAAAGATATCTATGGTGATACCAGCAATTGGTCTTCATTTCATCGGATTTCAATTTCGTCTCGGCCACCAAATACTCCTTCTACACCAAGCGGTCCAACAAGGGGTGTGATAAACATGTCCTATACATTTTCTACCTCTACCGCTGATCCCGATCTTGATAGTATTGCTTATCAATTTGATTGGGGCGACGGCACTCAATCTAATTGGAGCGATTTTGTTCCGAGCGGTAGTTCTGTGTCTATGAGTAAATCATGGTCATCTGCCAATACTTATTTAGTGAAAGCAAGGGCAAAAGATATCTATGGTGATACCAGCAATTGGTCTTCTCCCTTGTCAATAACAATTATAGCTAATCAGGCGCCAAACACCCCATCTACTCCCGAAGGTCCTTGGTTTGGTTATGGTTATACCGATTCCCTTTATTATTTTTCTTCCTCAACAACTGACCCTGATGGCGATAGGGTTGCTATCCGTTTTGATTGGGGTGATGGGATAATTTCTCAGTGGAGTTCTTGGATTTCAAGCGGTGAGTCACTATCAATGAGTCATTCCTATCTTAATAGCGGTCTTTATCTTGTAAGAGCCCAAGCCAAAGATGTCTATGGTGATACCAGCAATTGGTCTTCTCCCTGTAGTATTTATGTTCTCAAAATATTTATGACCGAAGGTTTTGAAGGTGAGTTCCCTGGCACAAGATGGACCCTTTTCGGAACTCCTACTTGGGATGACGAATCCTATCGTCCTTATCGGGGTTATTGGAGTGGTTGGTGTGCGGGTTCAACAAGAACCCCACCCGGTCCTTATCCTTCAAGTATGAATGCCTGGATGATTTATGGTCCATTTTCTTTAACCGATGCGACAGTTGCTTATTTAGATTTTTGGTATTGGCTTGACAGCGAAGCGAATTATGACTTTTTTTTCTTTGGGGCTTCCACTGACGGCATTAATTTTTCTGGCTTCTCCTATTCTGGGCCTCAACGCTTTTGGTATGAGGATGGATTAGATTTAACACCTTATTGTGGCTTTTCCTCGGTTTGGATTGGTTTTCAATTTAGGAGTGATGAGACTTATCAATATGAAGGTGCCTATTTAGATGATATCCTTTTAGTAAAATATTCAGGTCCAATAACCTCTTATAAAAGAAAAGATTTTCTTTCTAAAAAGGATAAAAAACTAATGGTTGTGAAATTTCCCATAGATGAGACAAATATTTTACCCAAGAAAAAAGACCAATAATTTTCAGGGTTATCTTCGTTAATGTTCCTGGGGAATATATGAGTTATTTGTGTCCACGACTCTGCCGACACAACCTCATCACCAACAACTACGATTTCTACCCCTGTGTTGTTTTTCGCCGATGGATAGCACCATCGGGAAACGCCTATTTTTGGTCTTTTT
>JBNAVN010000132.1:0-6155 GCA_049700315.1 bacterium | reverse complement strand
AACTTCGCCAAAGGCTACGATGGACAGGTGAAACCCCCATAATCGCTCTGCCTGATGTTGTGCACTGTCTTTAGCATACCGCCAAGTTCTGATGTATCTTGTAGCCGTTTATTTTCTATAATGAAAAATTTCATTATCAAGTATAGGAATTTTTCAAATTCCTGTACTTGAATCTACTCAATAACTTTTCAATCGCAGATTTCTGGCAGAAAAAACTCAGAAATTGAATCTAATTATACGGGTGGAAACGCCCTTCTTTTCATCAAAATCAATGATGACCCCATTGGCAACAATATTTTCTTTTGCAACCTTGAATTTACAGGGTATTTGCAGAACAAAATGTTCAATTATCTCTTCCTTTTTGTCACCTATGATAGAATCTGCTGAACCCACCATCCCCACATCAGTAATATAGGCACACCGGTTATCAATAATGTGCTCATCCGCGGTCTGAACATGGGTATGGGTGCCAATTATCGCCGTTGCATAATCTTTTAGATATAAGGCAAGTGCCCTTTTTTCTGCAGTTGCCTCAGCGTGGAAATCTATAAAGATATTCTTTGTCTGTTCCTGCATTTCCTGGGCAATTTTTTTGCCGATTCTAAAAGGGTCATCAAGAGATTTCATAAATACCCTGCCCTCAAGATTCATAACACCCATTTTTATGCTACTTTTTTCGTAAATATAATATCCCCTTCCCGGAATGCCTTCTGGATAATTGGCCGGTCTCAGCAATCTTGTTTCTGTTTCAAGATATTTATATACTTCTTTATACTTCCAGACATGATTGCCAGTCGTAATGCAATCAACGCCGGCCTCAAAAACTTCTTTTGCCGTCTTTTCGGTAATGCCAATACCACCTGCCAGGTTTTCACCCTGGGCAATGGTGAAAGAAATGTCTTCCTTTTTTATAATATCGGGCAGGTTCTGAATTATCTTCTTCCTGCCCGGTTCGCCAACTATATCACCGATAAAAAGTAATTTCACAGTATCTCATCTACCATCTTTTCAATGTTATCAAACCAATAGCGGCTATACCCGTCAGGCACTTTTGAAACATCATCAGTTCTAAATTTTAGAATTATTCTAACTTTAAACCCATTATAGTTGAAAATTCTATTGCTTCCAGCTTCTTCAAATAGTTCTCTATAACCGTTATCAATTTTATATGCCCAGCCGCTTATGTGCTCTATGCCTTTTGGGTCAACAAATAAAATGAAGTAATTGTCGCCACGCTTCAACCAAAAAATAAAATCTGGATAGAATTCGCTAAACCCATTCGCATTGGGATTATAATACGGAATATAAACTTCGTCTAAACTTTCATCTATTTTGCTAAACATCCACCAATCAAACTCTTTGAACTTCTGACCATCTTTGGCTAAATAATTTTCCAAATCTTTTATAAATTTTAACTCGCTTTGGGTCTTAATTATGTGCCGGATATAATCCACTTTTTCACCCTCAGATAAAATAAGTGGAATGTAATAGTGGTTGGCGATGTATCTAATACTGATTTTCTTATGAGTGTACTCAAAATCCTCTTTGTCTCTCAAAAATTTTGCTCTTTCTGTATATTCCTTCGGTGGTATTTTTCCGTATGACGCTTGTAATTCTTTTACCTGAGTTGGATAATTTTTCACCGCTTGGATTTTCTTCTGTATCTCGCTGATATCTTTCAAATACACTTTGATATTCTTAAAATGTCTTATCTCTTCCTCTAACTCTTTAAGCCCTGCAAATTCCTCTGGAACAACGCTGAGGTAATCAAAAAACCTTTGAATAAGCAAATCCACATTTTTAAAACTCTTCTCACCAAACTTAAAATTGCTTTTGTCATGCAACTTTTCTTTTAAAAGTTTTGTTTTTATTGGTTCGGTGCTATATCTCATCAAGAATACTCTATCATCTGGTACAAACTCAATAAATTTATTAAGTATCTCAAAATCATTATCGGAAATCTCAAAGTTTATCGGCTTTTTAGTCTTTAGAATAGGATAATCTGCTGATTTATAAGTTGGCACTAACAATTTAAGTTTTCGAGCTTCGTAGTTCTCGAAAAGTGAAAGTTGAGCTTCTCCTTCCCTTCTCCTTTCTTCTTCAAGTTTAGTAAGCACTTCTTTCAAAGCATTTCTATTTGTCCCAAAAATAGATAGGGTCTCTATTGGTAAGACTTTATCTTTGATTTTGTTGAATAAATCTTCATCTATCTCCTTTGCATTGTAAACTTCTAATAACCTCTTTCTTTTGTCCTTTATTGGTTCAATTCTTACTCCTCTCCCAACCGATTGCAGGATAAATTTTCTTGCATCCTCTCCCATTCCTATATTGATAAAATTGATTACATTTGGTCTATTAGAGTCCCATCCTTCATAAAAACCACGAGACCCCATCAAGATATTGATTTCAGAATCTTCTCTATTCAAATTTTCAAAATAACTTTCATCTTCAAATCTTTCCTGAACTTCGTATCCTACAAGTTCTTCTTTTAGCCATCCAGAAATATCACCTATTTTTATTAGTGCAAAAGGTCTATCGCTTGTCTTTAACTTAAAAGCCAGCTCCTTTTTATTAGAGGGTCTTCTTAAGATTTCAATTTCTCCCATTGAGTTTGAATTATATACATAATTTAAAATATCATCTTTTGTTATGCTTTTAAAAATTGCCTCCTCTATTTTTATTTTTCTGCCATCTTCAAACATAAACTCAGGTTCTTGTTTTAACTCTTCCCATAGTTCATCAATAGCATTCTTGAAAACTTCATCCGTAACCTCTTGTTTCCCAATCTTTTCAAGTTCTCTAAAAAACAGCTTCAAATCAGCATCTTCTGTGTTTACAGAATTAACAAGAGTTAAAAGCAATGGCTTATGATATAAATCCGATTGAATATTCTTAATATCTTCATAAAATTTTTTCACATAAGTCAAAAGAATTAATGATTTTAAAACTATCTTCTGTTTCTCTTCGCCGGTATAATCTTCTTCGTCTCTAAATGCCCTTATTTCTTGCTTTAGAATAGCAATATGTTTTCCATATCCAGAATTTATAAAACTTGATAGGTTAAATTCAAAGGCACAGGTAATAACATCTCTTGGGTCTATAAAGGTTGCTGAGGAATTAAACAAAAACCCATTTCTTGATAGGATAGAATAAATATGCTGTCTTTTTGACTCTTCTTTATCTCCTTTATGTGCCTCATCTAAAAATATATACCACTTGCCATTATTATCATAGTTTTTAAAGTCAATTTCTTTAATTTTTTGTTCATCACTTATATTATCTGAGCGATAATAGAACACAGTAATACCAAATAATGTCCGTTGTCTCTTAACCTCAGGATACTCTTTTAATTCTTTTAGGATTATCTTCATCTCATTTACATAGTTAAACTCATCCACATGCTTTTTAAGTTGCTCTATCAAATCATCCCTATGGGTTAAAATTAGAATATCGTTCGGTGGAATTTCTTTCCTTTTAATTAACTCTGCTAAAATTTGAATAAGTTTAATAATAACAAGGCTCTTTCCACTTCCCGTTGCCATCCAGAAGGACATACGATTGATAAAGTTTTCATAAGGAACTTTTCCATTTTGCTGAGAATAATAATTTGTAAGTAGCTCATAAATGTCCTTTTTTCTCCTATCTAACTTAATATCTAAATCTTCATCTAATCCATTATCTTTATACCACCTGAAAAACTTTTGCTTTCTTTCCTGATTTACTTCTAATTTTTCCCCCTCTTTATAATCAACGAAATCCTCAAAATATTTCCACAAAACCCTTATTGCATTTTTTAGTGCGGATTGTTGGTAATCCCAGAGTTTTTTGCTTCTTGAAAAACTCTCTAAATCAAAAGAGTTCCAGTTAGCAGGCAAATCCTCAAACCTTATATCTTCAATTATGTCCTGTAAAAATATCCTTGGCATTTATTCACCACCAAATTAATGGTTTAATTGTCTTATAATCTAAATCCTTTATGTTTATTTTTTCTCCATCTTCAAGCTCAACATATTCAGAGGTAATCTTCTTTATCCATTTGCCAAGCAGATTTGAAAGTGTTTCAGCAATATCTATATTTTGATAAAGTTTTGATAAATCCACCTTCACTTTATTGTTTTTATAATCAATCTTCAATGCGTCAATCATCTTTAAATCTCTCATAAAGACATATTGATTATATGGATCCTCGTAAGGATTATCAAACAAATCAGAATCTTCGTATTTTACTTTTCTTAATGTGTCTTCGTATTGCTCAAGTTCGTAGTATTTGAAGAATCCGCCACCTTCATAAACTACCCCGTCTTTAGAAACACCCTGTCCGCCTTTGGCGTCCACCCCTCTTTCAGAGGGGAATAACTGACACCCTTTCACAGAAGGGGAATTCCCCTCTTTTAGAGGGGTGTCCCGAAGGGACGGGGTGTTACCCCCCTCTTTTAGAGGGGTGTCAGACGAAGTCTGACGGGGTGTTTTCAATTCCTTTGAGATGCCTGATTTATCATAAGCCAAGACCTTTTTCATTCTTTGTAAAACCACGGTGTAAAAATGCTCTCCCATCTCAACGCCAATCCATTTTCTTTTAAGTTTATGTGCTACTGCTGTTGTTGTGCCACTTCCTAAGAAGAAGTCCATAACTAAATCGCCTTCGTTGGATGTAGATTCTATGACACGCTTTAAAAGGATTTCGGAGTTTTCAGTTTGAAAATCCCAATTTCTTGAGTATCCTGGAATATCTGTCCAATCATTATCTATTTCTTGAAAAGGATATTGAAGATATTCCGGTAAACCCTGAATTCTATTACCAAATTTATCTACATAGCTTCTATTTTCATTTATTCTTAATAATCCTTTCCTAAACAATTCATCTACCACTTCCTGCCTAAAAGTCCAATGGCTGTTTTTTCGTGCATAAAACTTTTTGCCATCTATAATTACCAAGTCGTTTTTACTTTCACCGGGTGCTTCTAAAGGAACCCATTCTGATTCTTTTAGTTGTTTGCAGTATTTACATATTCTATCTCTTCTAATATTTTTAATTAGAATTGATTGTGATTTCGAAAACAGAAAAAGAGAATCAATAGCCACGTCTAAACTTCCTGTAGTACCTGCTAACTTTGTCATTCTTTTAATAACGACCTCATTTCTAAAATTCTCCTCGCCAAAAACCTCATTCATCAAAAGCCTGACGAACATATTCCCATTATAATCGCACCTGACAAATATGCTTCCTTTAGGGTTCAAAACATCCTTCGCCAGCCGCAATCTATTCTCAAGCAAAGTTATCCAACTGCTATCTTTATACTTCACAGAATAAAAGTAATCAGCATCCTGTTCTTTATTAAACGGAGGGTCAATATAGATTGTCTGGACTTTTTCCTTAAACTTTGGCAGAATCGTATTTAATGCCTGATAATTCTCACTCTTTATAAGCCAGCCGTCTAAGGAATTGTCTAAATCATCAAATAATCCCAAAATCTCAAGTTCTAAATCTTTAAAGTATTTTGTATCAATAGGAAGATGCCTAAATTCCCCTCTTATAGAGGGGTGTAGGGGTGTTTCCTCTCTTAAAGAGGGGTGTCCCGAAGGGACGGGGTGTTCCAATTCGTTTCTCAGAAAATCCATCACTCCTGTTAAATTCTTTTTTACATCTGGATCAGAAATATGAATAATCTTCAGTCCAAGACTCTTTAAGTAAGCATCGCGTTGTTCGTCGTATTCAATTTTGCCATCGTGGCTTACACCATCAATTTCAATAACAACTCCTAAGTTTTTACAATAAAAATCAACAATATAATTACCAATAATCTTTTGCCTATCAAAATCAAGCCCAAGAAATTGCTTATTTTTTACTTGATTCCAGAGCAAAACCTCGGATAAATTTCCCGCCTTTCGTAATTCTTTTGCTTTTTCTTTCAGTTTTGGATTAAAAGGTAATTCATACCATTGAACTACCCCGTCAACCTTCGGTTGACACCCCTTCTGAGAAGGGGAAACTACCCCGTCCGCCTTCGGCGTCCACCCCTTCACAGAAGGGGAATTTTCAAAAACATCTTCTCTTTTAAAGTTCTCATCTACAATTCCCAATTCCTTCCACTCTTTTATTTGCTCCTCAAAATTCTTATGGCCTAAAATCTTTTCTACTAATTTCAAGTCCGTAT
>JBNAVN010000131.1:0-6286 GCA_049700315.1 bacterium | reverse complement strand
ATTTGTCCTAAACCATTTTTTTAAAAATGTCCAGAAAATAGGGTGTTAAACCAAGAAATTGCAAACGCACTACAACCAATACTAAATAATAGCAAAATGGTGCTTGATGCTTATGAAATAGATTATCAAAAAGAATTTCAATCCGATAATGATCCTCAAATAATTTTAACAAGTTTAGTTCTTCTTACCATAGAAAGAGAATTTCAAAGAATTGATTCTAATGGCTCATCAAAAATAAAGTTGTTAAGCAACGCAAAAGGCGCTTGGGATTTTGCAATGGAAGCAATAGGAGTTGCTGCTGTTGCTGAACTAATATCATCAATTGGTTCATCAGCCGCAATTCAAGCCTCACGTGCTTTAATCTTGAAAACTGTTGGAAAAATAGCCAGCCGTTACGCTGGCTGGATAGGAGCAGCAGTTATGGTAGCTGATTTCGCTGAATGTATGGCAACTGGAGATTAATTTGCAAATTATGTGGGATAAAATTATATTAGCAGTAATTTCACTTACAGTAGTGATATCTTTAGTTGGTTTATTTTATATTATCGTAAAAAAACCAAATGATGAAATAAAAATAAAAACAAGAACACTTCTTATTACTATTATCGCCATAGGACTTCTTCTCATTAGGTCTTATCTTGAAAAGATATAATCAACCAAAAAGATGCTTCAACATGAAGCATCCTTTTGGTTTTATTATATGACAGTATTACTGTCCTATTCGACATGGTCTATCTCATATAAAAATTGAAGAATCTATCTTTATTTAAATTTGCAATTTTAAATAGAAAAACTGCCCATAACAAGCAGTTACTTTCTCTGGGGCTGATGATGCAGATACCAAAATTTTTACTATTTTAGTTTCGGTTTAGCGGGTGATGACGCCGCTGGAGTTTAACTCCCCAGCGTAAGCAACTGCCGACCGTTAGGCGAAACGGCGGCGGAAAGGAGAAAATAATTATGAATGAGGAAAACAAACAAATAATCATTATGGAATGTTCTGCAAGTTATTCTTTGAGCGATGAGACAGGACAAATAACAGCGAAAGGAGATGTCCATGTCAAACTGGAAGAAGAAAACATCTCCCTTCTTCCAAAGTTTGGCGAGCCGTTATTTTTCTCTCTAAGGGATATTCTTGAAATTTTTGAGGATGATTATAAGATTCATCTTACTTTGACTTCAAAAGAAAAACTCACAATTTTTAATGTCGGCTACAAATACGAAGATTTCTTGCGTGTGCTCTCACGCTTGCTTAATGAAATAATTTTGAAAGATATGCTGATGCATGAGACGCTTAAGAAATCCGGGGTGGAAGCAGAGCTTATTTATTTTGACGAGAATGGCAGAGAATTGCTGAGAGGAAAATGCGAACCGCGATTGTATGAGACGGGATTAGTGATGATTCCGGAAAAGGGGGAATTAGTAAGAATTCCGTATAGTGATATTTTAGAAATACGAGATGAAGATTTTACCCTTGCCATAACCACCGACTTTGGAGAGAAATTTGTATTTTCAAAAATGGGCAGACAATTTGACCCGTTCACGAAAACCTTCTCTGGCTTAATGAATGAACTTTCTCTTAAAGTCCAATCATCACTCAAAGAACTACTGCCAAAAGCTGATCCATCAGTTATAAGGCGAGCTGCCCGCTTCATGAAAGAAGGCAAAGCAGCTAAAAGAAGCGACCTAGAATCAATTTCCCCTGAACTATGGGTAGAATTAGAAAAAAAATTAGAGGCGGCTGGCATTAAAGAAGAATACGATTTCTTAAAATCTCTGGCGCAGAAAGAGAAGATGTGCATTGGCTTAAAGCGGGGACTCTTGGGAGATTTAACAGGAGAATACATCTGGTTTTTGATTCCGATATACAGCACAAATCCAATGCAACCGGGAAACGCTGTAGCAATGGAGGCAATTTCTGGTGAAGGCGGCGGAAAGGCAACTTACTTTTTTAGAATAGTAGGCAGAAAGGATTATCATAATTTCAAGAACATAGAAGAACTCCACAGAGAGGTAGATAATTTTATCAAAAGAATAAACCGTTGTATGCTTGCTATTAACTTTAGAAGGGAGCCAATTTATTTGCCGGATGAAAGGCTGGAAGAACCACAATATCAAAAATACAAGTTTACCATAGCTAAGATACCTGCGCTTCGCGAACTACGCCAACTTTTTATTGGAAGAGTAATCCATTCCTCATCCGAGCAGTGGAAGCAGGATGTGATGGATTTGTTAAAATTTAATGTGAGCACGCAGGATGATAATGTGCGCTGGAAAAAAGGGGCGGCTTATGATGAATGATTCTTTAAAACAGCTTTTGGAAATTACGGAACAGCATCTTCTTGCGGAGTTTTCGCACGAGAACACGCAAGAGTATAAGAGAAGACTGCAAGAGTTAGTTGGCAAAACACTGGACGAACACCCCGAGTATAAGGAAAGTGATGAATTTAAAAAACTTCTCAAATCCACGGATGAATACTTGCAAAAAGAAATATCCCTCAAGGACGATCTACAATACTGCCGGAAATTGAGCACGTTTCTCTGCGATATTTTAGGGTTGTGGCGAATAGAATCCATATCTTCGGTTAAAGAAACAGCTTTACCGACAAAAGAAGAGATGGAAAAACTTCTGCCTTCAAGCTGGCCGGCGAGATGGGATGAAATAGAAAAAGAATCAGCTGATGGTATAATAACAGTAAAACTTGGACACATAAGTCCCTATCCAGAATATGTAGAGAATCCTTCTATTAAACTAGTAACGGTTGCAGATTATTCAACTGATGGAAAAAAAGGTATTGAGATATCTAAATATGATTTTGTAGCAAACTTGAGTATTACCGGATATGGAGACAAACAAGATGCCAGGCAGTTCTTTGAAAACTATTTTAATGATTTCATCTCTTTTGATAACAAAGCGCCTGGAGCAGCATTCGATATTAATATTGGAGACCTTTTAGAGGCTTTCGCACCCAAGGAATTGATCAAAGAGGCTAAAGAGGCTGTTAGCAGGGCACATAAATCGCTTTCGAAAACTGGTATTAAAGCAAAAAAAGGAAAGTTTCTCGGCAAGGAAGCGCTGTTCATAACTGGTAAAAACGACGAGCAAGTTTGCCAGGCAGTTCTTATCAACAATTTTTTTATTATGGGAGATATACTGGGATATCCTCTTCTTCCAATGGGAAACACGCCGGTTCATTCTGTTGCCTGCCAAACAGCGCAAGAAACCCACAATAAACCTGGTCCATCTATCCTGGTTACAAAGGGCGATCGTGTTGTTAAACACATTAATCCAAAATGTCAATGCAATTATTGTAAACCCCACCCCGCATGTTCAACTCTGCAGACAGAAGATTTTATTCACAGGGAAAAAGTTGAAGCACTTCTTCAAGATATATTTGCAAGAATTAAAGGAAAAACAAATAAACCTGCAAAAGAGGTCGGTGCAGAAATAATAAGAGGACAAAACAAAGTACGGAATCCGAAAGAAACATCAGGAATTGAAAATGGCGATATTATTAAAACGAATAGTAAAACTCAAATAAACCTTGCCGACAGGGGCGGCAACAAGATCACAATCGGCGGCAATACCGAATTAAAAATGGAGACCGTCTATAATCTAAAACTCATGGCAGGTACCATAACCACATTTCTTAAAAAGATAAGACCCAAATCAAAATTCGAAATTCGTACACCAACAGCTATCGCTGGTGTGCGCGGAACCATTTTTTCAGTTTGGACTGACAAATCAACGACCACATTGACAGTTATAGAAGGTGAAGTTGAATTCTCCGACTTAAATGGCAACAAAGTCATTGTGATGAGCAATCAGAGTTGTGTTTGCTCGAAAGAACAGGGCTTACAAAAACCAGTTACACTGCCAATTAACCTTAAAGAACAATATAAGGAGGTATAAAATTATGGCGTTACAGGGCACAAATATATCACTTATTACTGGAGAAGTTTTCGTAAAGCAAGGGGCTGTCAAAAAACAAGTTGCAGGTTCTCTAAAATTAAAAGAAAAGGCAGAAGTGCAAACAGGCGCAAATTCGTATGCCAATGTCAGCGACAATCCAAGCCCTGAATCTGGGAGGCAATCAAGTGGGGCAACACTATTTCCAAACAGCAAAATTACTGTCCATATAAAGCGTGGTTATATTGAAGAAATTGAGATATTAAAAGGCCTGGTTAGTGTCTCTGTTGCCCCAGGGAAACGAGTTCTTACGCCACTTGCTGAGTTTGAGGGGGCGGCATGGGTTGATGTCTCTTCTGATGGAAGAACAGTAGTTGCAATCACCCGAGAAACCATTTACAACCGCAAAACCCGTCGGGCAGTTACTCTTGATGTAAATCAACAGGTCCTAATCACCGAAGATAACATTGGTGAACCTGAACCCATGGACCAAAGATTTTATCAGGCACAGAAAACATGGGAAAACCTTGGCGCATTTTACGGCGCTAAAATGTATCACCAATTAGCGGAAAGTTCAGATGCTTTTTTGTCTGATGATTATCTTAATGGGCTTAAAGTTATTGCAGAAAAAACAGGTCAGGATTTTGAAAAACTGAAAGAGGAAGCGATACAACAACACCAAAAGCAGAGGCACTGGGCTGAATCTGAAGCTGAAAAATGGCATCAGGAAGCAGAGAAAATTACTAAAATGGATTTTACAGATGCAGCTTCTACTATTCCTGTGAACCAGATTGTAAAATACCAGGACATTGAATGCAAAATAGTTTTTGTTAAGCGAGAACCGAAATCGGCTGACACAGATTTATTATCAATAAACATTGAGGCAAAAAATGAATCAAAAAAGCAAGTTTTTGTTTTCTGGAATGAAGAGGCGCGGTTGGTCAATGAAAAAGGTGAAAACTTCCCAATTGATGATTATACCTTAGAAACAAGTTTTGCGGAGATGTTTCAAGCAAAGGGTTATTTATTCATACCGGTCAATAAAGAAGATAAAAAATTTACACTTCAATTCGGTAAAAAAAGCTTACCAAAGGTCGAGCTGGAGTTAGATTTATCAAAAACTACACAAGGAGGTGATTAATTATGCCGGGATACAAGCATCCATGTAATTATTGTGACAAGTTGATTGAACCCGATTCAAATGTCTGTCCTTTCTGTGGCAAAATAAATCCACTGGGACCTTTGAGATGTCCCAAGTGTAGAAATCCAGTCCAGAAAGACTGGAAGAGATGCAGTAATTGTGGACTGTCCTTGGAAGTTGTTTGCCCAAAATGCGGCAAGACGACTTTCTTCGGGGATTACTGCGAACACTGCGATGCACGCCTGGTGGTTGTTTGTCAAAATCCAAAATGTAAAATGGAACAACCACCAATCGAAAACACTTGTATAAAATGTGGTAAACCATTAAAATAAAAGGAGGATACAACTATGGCACTACAACCATTCACAAGTAATTTTGCAGATAACAGCACAGAGGCAGGGTTTCAGTTCACTTTTTTCTGCGACCTCTGCCGGGAAGGGTATAAGACCAAATTTATTGAATCCAAAACCTATAAGAAAGGAAAACTGCTGAAAGGGCTTGGTGGTTTAATCAGTGCGGCTTCCCAGATTGCCGGAAAATACGGCGTGGGTTACGGCGCCGAGAGAGCCACTGATACAATCAGCGAACGTTTTCGTGGCATGTCCCCTGAATGGCACAAAGAACATGAATCAGCATTTGAACTTGCCCAGAACGAGGCGAAGCAACACTTTCATCGTTGTCCTAGATGTAAAAAGTGGGTCTGCGAAAACGACTGGAACGAACAGGAAGGTCTCTGCGTAGATGACGCGCCGAGAATAAATATTGAAGTTGCCGCTGCCAAAGCGCAGAAAGCAGTTCAAGATATTCACGAAAAAGCGGCGGGCACACAGGTCTTTACCGGTGAGATTGAAAGTAAGCAAACTATCTGTCCTCAATGTGGCAAACCTGCAGGCGAGGGCAAGTTCTGCAATAACTGCGGAGCACCACTTAGCCTGATCAAGTGCCCGAAATGCGGCGCCCAAAGTCCGTTTGGAACAAGATTCTGCGGTGAGTGTGGAACTAAACTTGGATAAATTGGATAAATAAGAATACCACCGCCGCATCGGCTAACACAGCATATACGCTACGGGCTTACGCCCTTACCCTTCGGGACATTGCTCCCATCGGTCGCAACGTCGTATTTGCTGGGAACGTTATAGGTCATTTTAGGACGACATAAGAAAGGAGAACTATATGGCGTATTTGTATCCGCCCGGGCACAAGCATCTTTAAAGGCAGCAGAAGTTGTTGCATTT
>JBNAVN010000130.1:0-2537 GCA_049700315.1 bacterium | reverse complement strand
CGAGGAGGTCTTATGCCAAGAGGTGATGGAACCGGACCCGGAGGTATGGATCCAGGAAAAGGCAGGGGTGGTGGTCGTGGTAGAATGGGTGGAATGAGAAGAGGTCCGACCGGTAATTGTGTCTGTCCATCCTGTGGAACCGTTGTCCTCCATAAAAGGGGTGTTCCCTGTTATCAGATGACCTGTCCAAAATGTGGAACAAAATTGGGGAGGCAATAATGCCGATATATACTTACAAATGCATCAATTGTGGCAAAGTCTTTGACTTTCTCTTCTTAAAAAGTTCTGAAGAACCGAAATGTCCACAATGCGGCAGTAAAAATTTAGAAAAACAAGTTACCGCACCAGCGAGTGTAAGAATTAGAGGTTCTCAATCTTCAGGCACAACCTGTTGTGGTGGAACTGAACGGTGTGACACGCCCCCCTGCTCTTCTGACGGCACCTGTAAGCGTGGTTAAAAGTATCAATTCTGTCTTATACAAGATACATCAATTGAAATTCCTATACTGCAAGATATTCCATTTTTTAGGCTGGTGGTTCAGTTTATCTGCATTATATGCAATGTTTGCGGTGTGTCCATTCTGTGGTCGGCAAGGTTGTCCTGTAGGCGCAGGGACTGCGGGATTCATTGGTGGTGTCTTTGTACTACTGTTGCATATAGGAAAAACATTGAGGAAATTAAAAGAAACTGTAAAGAGGTTCTTTAGCTAAAGAAGTAATATGGTTGAAGCAAAAGATTATATCAAAAAGATAAGACCTTACAAACCGGGCAAACCTATTGAGGAACTAATTCGAGAATTGAATTTTAAAGGTGAAATAATCAAACTTGCCTCCAATGAAAATCCCCTTGGAACATCTCCACTGGCGATTGAGGCGATGGAGAGGACAATAACTGAATCGTATCTTTATCCTGATGATAACTGTTTTTATTTAAGAAATGTTTTAGCCCAGAGATTTCTGGTTAACCCCGAACAAATCATCGTTGGGAATGGTTCTGTGGAAATCTTGCTACTCACTGCCTTGGCATATCTTAACCCCACGGATAGTGCAATTACCAGCAGGGGGGCATTTGTTTGGTTTAAGATTGCAGTCAGTATTGCCGGGGCTCAACTGATTGAAGTGCCGATGAAAAATTATACTTATGATTTGAAAGGCATACTCGGGGTAATAAAACCGAATACGAAAATCATCTATATTGATAATCCTAATAATCCTACTGGCACAATGCTTACGAAGGACGAGATAGACGATTTCTTTAAGCAATTACCGGCTAACATCCTTGTAATTATGGATGAGGCATATTATGAATATATAACCGACCCGAATTATCCCAATTCATTCAAGTATTTTCATGAAGGTAAGGATATATTGGTCCTCCGCACTTTTTCCAAAATATACGGGTTGGCTGGTGTAAGATTGGGCTATGGTTTTGCCAAAAAGGAAATAATTGCGAATCTGATGAAATTGAGGGTTTCATTTAATGTTAATAGAATTTCACAGGCCGCGGGAATTGCCGCACTTAATGATTTCAATCATATAGAAAAAGGACTAAACCTAAACTATGCAGGTAAAGAGTTTCTCTACGATGCCTATAAAAAATTGGGACTTTTTTATCTACCAACCTACGGGAACTTTATCTTCGTGGATTTCGGCATGGATAGTCGGATTATTTTTGAAAAATTACAAAAACGGGGCATCATCACGCGCACAATAAAAGAATATGGTTTTCCCAACGCATTGCGTATTACCATCGGTACCGAGAGTCAAAACCGCCGGTTGATTAATACCCTGGCAGAAATTCTATTAAGAAAGGAGTGACAGCGCTTGTGCTGTTAATAACCATTTCATTAATCATTTTTTTTAGGAGACAATATGCCGGAAGAGAAAAAAGATATTCTGAAAATTACAATTATCTATGACAATAACTCATTTATTCCAGAATTGAGAACTGCCTGGGGATTTTCCTGTCTGATAAAAGGAGCCGAGAAAACGATTCTCTTTGATACCGGCGGTGACGGCAAAATTCTTATTGAAAATCTGAAAAGTCTTGGTATCAATCCCGGAGATGTTGATCTTATATTTTTGTCTCACGAGCATTGGGACCACACAAGCGGACTGATGGATTTCTTAAACAAAAATCACAATGTAGTTATTTATCTTCTTTCATCTTTTCCTGAAGAAATTAAGAATAGCATAAAAAGTGCAAATGCGAAATTTATAGAAATAACAAAACCGATGTATATTTGTGAAAAGGTTAGCACAACTGGAGAACTTGGGACTGTTATTAAAGAACAATCGCTGGTCATTGAAACAAAGAAGGGCTTGGTAATTATTACCGGTTGCGCCCATCCTGAAATTGTCCATATTATTAAATCTGTTAAAGAGTATTTTAAGCAGAATATCTATCTGGTAATTGGCGGATTCCATTTGGGGGAATTTTCTGATACCGAGTTAAAAAAAATTATTCAGCAATTCCGAAAAGTTGGCGTTAAAAAAGTCGGTCCCTGCCATTGCAGTGGCGAGCGATGCCGGGAACT
>JBNAVN010000129.1:0-2583 GCA_049700315.1 bacterium | reverse complement strand
GTTTTTTACAAATTATGCAGTGACCATAAAAGGCACAGCAAAGGATACAAGCGGGGCAACTTTAGATGGAGATTATGATGGTAAATCTGAAGGCTCGCCAGAGGATGATTATGTGTTTAATTTTAAGACCAGAAAACCGGATGTAGCATTTGAGATGATACCGTTGCTACCCCACGAGATTAAAAGTTGTAATGAACCCGATTCATTTTATGTGACAGACTTTGCATCTGGAAAATTAAAGAATAAAGAAAAAATGCGCAAGCTTGTTGTGAAATTTAGCGGAGTTGGCTCTGGAGATAGTAGTTTTTCATTCCTGGTGGATAGTCTCATACTCCCGGCTGATACAACAATAACTGATACGATTTTAAAAATGACTTATAGATATTCATATCATGTTGATGTGACTGCAAAATTTTACGCACCAGGGGACACCACTGTTCTATTTGAAGGCAAAAGCCCGGTTGATGGAGTAGTTGTCTATAAGAAACCAGTATGTTGTCCACCATCCCCGGACTGCGATTCGCCCGATGATAACGGGTCAGTCTCTAATTCCAACTATCCAACGCCATGGTATATTGATACAGAAAGTAAAATTGGCATTTTGAATAATGGCTCTCCTGCTGGAATGGGTCATCTATTGGGAAGATTCAAAATCCCTACTGCATTAGTCAATACAGAATTGAGAATCTTAGGGACATATAATACAATTGATAGTTTAAAGGTTTTAATCATTCCCAGTGGAGGTCTTTATGGTCTGGAGAATAATTCCCTGTTTAAACAAAAGATTCAAGGATTTATCAATAATGGTGGCACGGTCTTGTGTATGGCCCAGCAGAGGGGCTATGAATTTTCAAGTTTCTTTGAGGGTGTTAGTGGTTATGGCTGGCAGGAGGATTATAGTTGTCAGTCATCTTCAGCCTACCTTTCCGAATGGCATACGGTTTTATCAGGTCAAACCAATTTGATAAGCAACATCCCCGTTGACGGATTTTTCATAAATGAGCCGCAGAATAGTCAGGTTTTGATGAGAAGAAGAACAAGTGGGATGTCGGAATTGATAATCTATCCTGAAGGTAGTGGTAATGTAATCATCACTGGTTCTTATGTGGATTGGGGTTATGGAGTAGGTCAATGGTCCTATGATGCAGTAAATTTAATCAGGGATATTATAACCTGGGCAATGGATACAAAAAGACCGATTTTAGAGTATTATTCAGGGAATTCAATGAGTTTGAATATTCCAGTCTATTACTATCCAGGCGGAGACACCATACCTGCCAATAAGGTAAAGATAAAAATCCTAAAACCCAATCGGGATAGCCTCCATACCCAGGAGATTCTCCTTGCCCAGCCGCTTTATCCTGGTGATTCAACAGTAATAAATCTTGGGTTTACTGCACCATCAATGCTCGGGATTTATCCGGTAAATTATGCACTCTATAATGACACGCTTTTATTGCAGAAAGAGAAACTCGGTGAGCGGTTTGCGGTAAAGGTTGATATTCCGGTTGGAAATTACAATCTTGGCGATTTTTGTATGTGGACAGTATCATCTAAGGACCGAATTATGGAAGGAGATACAGTTGACTTTACCATTTTCATCCGGAATAATACGAATGATTCATTGAAATCAAAGATAGTTTTCACCTCCCATTTTGGACCTGGTTTCTATACCCTTGATTCATTAAAAGGTCTTATATTGCCGCCGGACACAATTATATCAATCAACTATTCTTATGCACCATTTTTAAGTGGCAGATTGATGACCGATTTATATCCTGATACAAATTTGGTTCATCCACCACTCCTTGCCCGTAGTTTAAGCACTTACATCTGGGTTACTTACCCTACAATTGACCTTGTGGTAAAGACCGATACTACTGATTATTTCTATAATGATACGGTCTTTTATAAAATTAAAGGGATTGCCAACTTTTCCGGTGAATATCCACTTGAGACCACTATTCTGGATGCCAAAAACAACATTTATTTTATGGATATTGATACTGTAGACATTGATACGACAGGATATTTTGAGGTGCAAAAAAATTATCCAGTTTCAGACACAATTACATCAGGGGTATATCGAATAAGGGCAAGAGTTTTTGCAAGGGGTAAAACCTATGAAAGATGGACATATTTTCAGATTCGTTATCCCCGGTTGACTGTTGAGGTTCTAAAGGATACGCTAATTATGAACGAAGATACGGTAAGATTTGTTACCCATATTGAGCCTGATTTTGTTAAGATACGAAACCTGCGGGTTTTTTTCAATATTACCCATACTCAATCCGGAAATAT
Organism: bacterium; assembly: GCA_049700315.1. GTDB lineage: Bacteria > Hydrothermota > Tepidihabitantia > SM23-42 > JAOAFX01 > JAOAFX01. Next base: position 282 of record JBNAVN010000129.1, on the reverse strand, counting down.
ATATAAAGACTCGCTTTATTGTGATAGTATTGCCAATCTTGATACCATTCTATTTAGTTTCTCCATCCCTGCAGAAATGCGGAAGAAGGGCACTTATACCTTCAACTACCGGTTTTTATATTTAGACAGAAATATCAGTGGGCGATATACCCTTAATAATTTTATCCAGGAAGTGCCATCGTTTGATAAATACTGGTACATAGTTAGGGATACGGTGCGTTATCATCTTAAGATTACCAATGGTCATCACTTTTTGAATTCTGGATATCTTGTGAGTTTCTG
>JBNAVN010000128.1:0-2622 GCA_049700315.1 bacterium | reverse complement strand
TAAGACCCGAATTCATTCTTCTGGTCGGTGCACCAAATTATATCCCCTGGTCAATGACTTCACCGTATAGTGACAATGATTATACCAATATGACAGGAACAATAGAAAATGAGATACTTTCAGGAAGACTTACTGTCCACAATCTTACTGAGGCACAAACGGTTATAAATAAAATGTTTTTATATGAACGGTATCCAGACACAGTCACTACAGAATGGTTCATAAATGCCTGTCTCATCGTCCGCGAAGACTATGAACCATACAGTGATTCTATTTACTGGAGCGACATCAGACATGCTAAAAGACTGATGTCTGAAAATGAATTTAGTATTATTGATACGCTATCACGCGCCCTTGGCAATGGTGCAACTGATGTAATTTCAAGAGTTAATCAGGGAAGGGGATTTGTATTGTATCGTGGACAGGGTGTAGGAAACTGGTGGAGTCCATTTGATGTAAACCCTGACCAGACTCAGAACGGTTCAAAACTACCTATTGTTCTTTCAATAACCTGTCAGACAATCGGAACAGGTTCCAGTCCCGTAACTGCAGAGAAATGGCTATTAACTGGAACACCGACAGCACCACGAGGTGCTGCTGGATATTTCGCCACCACCACAATCATAACACATGGAGCAAATTTGAGGAGCGCTGTCTGCAAAGGTTTTTTTGATGGCCTTTTTTCCGAAGGGAAAAACAGGTTTGGTGAAGCTTGTGAATCAGGGAGAAAAAGAGTATATCAGTTATACGGTGACCAGAGTGAATATCGTGGATTTACGACGCTTGGCGACCCTGCAATGCAAATATGGACTGCGAAGCCAATGTGCATTAGTGTTTTACACGATTCTATTCTTTATGCAGGTATAGTAGAGACTCTCAATGTCACGGTCCAATATCAGGGAACACCGGTTGAATCTGCCTTTGTGTGTATTATGCTGGATACCCTGGTATATGAAACGCAATATACAAATTCAAATGGTGAGGCTTTTTTTATCATCAATCCGCCATTACCCGGAACAATGAATATAACGGTCACCGGCAGAAATCTTTATCCTTACGAAGGAACAATCCCGGTAGTCACTGAAAATGTTTATTTGAATTATGTATCAAGTGTAGTAAATGATTCACTCGGTAACAACAATGGCATAGTAAATCCAAACGAAACAATCCTGCTTTTGTCAAAGATAAAAAATATAGGATACTCCTCTGCCCATGATGTCAAGGCAATATTAAGGAGTGTTGATACGACAATTAAAATAACTGACAGCGTTTCTTTTTACGGAGATATCGTTCCTGGAATTGAACAGTTCGGCTTAAATCCTTTTGTATTTTCGGTCTCTCCTTGTGCATATTCTCATTCAATCCCTCTTGCAATTTTACTGACCGATGCACAGGGTGATACATTTGTTTATAATTTTTCACTCGGAATGTATGGTAATGAAAATGGCGCAATTGGTCCTGACCCCTATGGATATTATATTTATGATGATACTGACACATTAACAGGTAATGCACCAATATACAACTGGTTTGAAATTGCACCTCCTGGTCCGGGAATGATTGTAACTGAGATAACAAACGAAGATGCTGATACAGTGACATACAATCTTCCTTTTACATTTAAATTCTATGGGATAAATTATAATTCTATTGGTCTATGTTCTAATGGATTTTTAGAGTTTGGAACATCAACCTATCGTTTTGGCGACAATACTCCTATTCCTTCAATCGGTGGTCCCAAAAGGTTGATTGCGCCGTTCTGGGATGACCTTGATCCAAGACCAGCGCCAACCGGGAATGGTGAAATCTACTATTACAATGATACAATAAATCACCGATGGATTATAGAATATAAGGATTGTGCACATTATGGTAACACATCAACGCTTGAGACATTCCAGGTAATCTTGGTTGACCCTCAATATTATCCAACGCCTACAGAAGACGGCGAAGTGTTATTTCTGTACAACACCGTATCAAATTCTGCAGAAAATACCATTGGTATTGAAGATGAGACTGAATATCGGGGTTTACAGTATGTATATAACAATAACTACAACATGAATGCTGCACCATTGACCAACGGAAGGGCACTGTTGATTACCACAAAACCACCAATGAGCCAGCACTCTCCCTGGCTCAACCTTGTAAATTATACAATAAATGATTCCGCAGGTGGAAATAATAATGGAATTCCTGAACCAGGTGAAACTATTGAGTTAACAACTTATATAAGAAATAGCGGTGATACACTTGTATCAAGTGTCACCGGCATTTTAAACACAAATTCAACAAGTGTCTCCTTAATTGATACTATTGCAGATTTCGGTGATATTGATATCGGACAGATTTCTGATAATAGTTCAAATCCATATATTTTACAGGTTGTTGAAAATCCAGTTGATACCCTTGTTGGTCTGGTCATTCATTTTTATGGCAACAATGGAAATTACAATACGAGTGCCTATTTAACACTGAGGATTCATTCAGAATTTGGTATGAATGAAAATTCCCAATCCGCAATCCGAAATCCACAATTAGAGGCTTATCCCAATCCATTCCAGAACCACTTAACAATCAGATGGCAGATAGGAGATAGGAGAAAGCAGATAAAAGATGAAC
>JBNAVN010000127.1:0-2647 GCA_049700315.1 bacterium | reverse complement strand
ACAATGGCAATGGCAAACTTGACCCTGGTGAAAATGCGGGAATTGTTACTTATGTGAAGAACACAGGTGGTGTGGTTGCAACAAATGTCCAGGGAAGGTTAAGAACTACATCTCCTTACATCACAATCACTGATTCAATGTATATCTATGGCACGATCAATCCTGGTGATAGTGCGAATAATGCATCTGATCCTTATGATGTCAGCGTCCATGCTTCAACACCACCAGGCCATATGGCTAATTTCCAGTTAGTGCTCATTGCTGCAGAAACGACCTGGGTGAGAACCTTCTCATTGCAGGTTGGCGTTGCTCCAGGTACCATTATCTGGGGACCAAAATCTCTGCCCAACTTCCCGACAAGTAATTTCATCTATGGGGTCACTTATGACAGAGTTGGTGATAGAATCTATGTCCTTGATTTCTATTCCAATCAGATCCCATATTACTCTTCAGATAGTTTTGTAACCTATTATGGCGCAATAACCGGACCGGCAGACAGTGTAACAGATATTACATATAGCCGTATCGGTGATGCACTCTATGTCTGCGCCTTTAATCCCAAGACTGTCTGGAAGATAAATAAATCAACAGGTGGGATAATTCGTCAATTTAATAATCCAGCAAATGATTATCCTGTAGGTCTTGCGTTCCGTGCACCAAATACAATGTGGTATGCGGACAGAAGGAGTGCCCTTGGTGCTGCTCAGCTGATATATATTGGTGATACACTCGGTTCTGCAACCCAATACAACAGCCCGGTTCAGGGGTACTATAACACCCGTTGTCTTGCCTATGATTCTTTAGGCAATTCGTTCGTGAATGTCCAGACCTGGTTCAATTCAGGTGGTACTACTCTTGATAGCGTTGGTGTCGTGGAAATGCAAGGTACACCACCCACTCTTACAGGAAATAGATTCCTTCTAAATCCTGGCTGGAACATTCGGGGGATTGAGGCTGATCCAAGAGATGGTAATTACTGGATAACAATTGTTCAAATCAGTGGAACCTATGTAAATCAGATTGTAAAGGTGAGAGGATTTTATGTACCAGCTGCACCGGTTGAAGAATCAGAAAAAGAGAATGTTGCGCAATACAGACTCCTTAAGGTAGTTCCAAATCCTGCAAAGAATCTATTGTCATTCCACATCAACCCGAGTAATCTAAAGCACAATTACCTGAGTATCTATGACATCACAGGTAGACTTGTAACAAAGATTCAATTCAATAAAGGAGATGAAGTGATTCAGTGGAATCCTCGTAAAGGCGCCTCACTTGCTGATGGTATCTACTTTGTTATGTTAGAAAAAGATGACGGTGTGATTACCCAGAAATTCGTCCTGACACATTAATGCAATTTGAATGAAAGAGCCCCGGCATTGTCGGGGCTCTTTTTATTCAGAAGAAAATGAATTTACCACGAATTTTTTGCACACGATCCTCTTCTTGATTTTTATGAAGATAGGCCCAGGCAGCAAACCCATAGTTACTTGATTAGAATGTTCTATTTTGATTAACATACCCATTGTATTATAAATAATCATTTCTTGATCATCAGACAAATTTTTCAATATTTGCCCTGTTTTGAGAATTGTTGGGAGACAAGAATTGCCCAATCTTCTTGAATTATGCTTCTCCTTGACATCTGCCAAAATTTCTTTAGATCCATCCTGCCAAAATTCTTACGAATTAATACCCAAGTAATAGTTTAGCCCTCAATTGCCTTATCTTGCTTTTTGAAAATTCTTCCCTTCTTTACCCTCTTTTAAATATCGTCTTTTGTCATACGGTTTCGCTGCCTGTTTCGTTGGACGGTATCGTCTAACGGTAAAAACCGAAATGTGAGTATCGAAATTCTAAACAAATCCAAAATGCTAAATTCCAATTTCCAAACTCACTTCTCACACAACTTTCCCAATGTCAACTTGTTTATAGTTTAAAAGGTTTGGGTTAGGAAACGAAATTGGGTTTTAGCCAAATGACCATACCCAGTAACCAATCTGGCTGCCATCCCCAGCAAACAATAACCATATCTGTAGGAGCGATTTCCAAATCGCGACAAAAATAAAGAGGCCGCGCTTACCCGGCAATTTTTCATTATAGAAAATAAAGGGCGACAAGATATTCAGGGAGAGGCGCTATGACACTGATTTTGCACAAAGGGAATGTTTGCTATATGGCGGGGGTTTTCAGGGGGTATCCCCCTGAATATCTTGCAGTATAGGAATTTTAATAATTCCTATACTGGAGATAAGGAAATTTTCATTATAGAAAAAATAAAGGCACAAGATACATCAGGACTTGGCGGTATGCTAAAGATAGTGCACAACATCAGGCAGAGCGATTATGGGGTTTCAGGGGGCTTCCCCCTGATGTATCTTGTGATTATACTATTTCAAAAATCATCAGATTAAAACTTCTTATTTTCTCATCCCTACCGTTCTAACATTCTAACATGTTAGAATGTTAAAATGTTAGCATGTTGGAATCTTTGAATCAGAATTTTTACAGAAATGAATTCAACACCTTACTACAAATTTGTTATTTATAAATCCCAATAATCACCAGCATTTAAGAATTCTTTTTTGGTATTCCGTCATTCCGAGAATTATCGGATTGACGGACTGAAGTCTTTTATGTCTGTTTTATG
>JBNAVN010000126.1:0-2843 GCA_049700315.1 bacterium | reverse complement strand
CTAAAAGTCCTGGGAACGTATTAAATGTAGTTGCCCAATTTATTGGGCTATTTTAAGAGTTAAATGATTTGATGATTTAATTTCAGAATTTGCTGTGATTCTCACACACCCTGCGGAAATGATAACCCTGAATTGATATTGTCACAGCCGTGGGAAATAAAACTGGCTTTTTATACAAAGTCCAGAAAAATAATCGCCAGAAATATAATCTCTCTTTACCTACAATACCCAGAAACCATATAGACTTAAAAAATGCCTTGATATGGACAAAGCGGAAATAAACCGGTCTCAGTCTTGGTGGATTGAAATCCTTCAAAAATCTCTTTGCCCGTTCATAATATTGTCCTGGAGAATAGATATGGGAAAGCACATTTTTATAACCATTGATCAAAGTCTTATAATCCATCTTCGGCACAAAATTTATTGAAAAATCAGTATTGTCACCACTTGTCTCTTTTAACAATCTACCTTCAGATTTCAATCTTTGAAAGAGTTTTGAACCCCTGCCTGCATTTAGCAAACCCACCATTGCTGTGCTAACACCAGTATTTTGAATGAACTCAGCCAGACGCACAAATATTGATTCTGGATCACTATCAAAACCAAGAATAAATCCTGCCTGCACCTCAATGCCCTGGCTTTGTATTTCTTTTATGTTTTCAACAAGGTCTCTTCCCATATTTTCTTTTTTTCCACATTCACTAAGACTTGCCTCATTGGGTGTTTCAATGCCAATAAAAACTGTCTGAAAACCCGCCTTCACCATTAAGTCCATCAATTCTTTATCGTCCGCAAGATTTATTGAACACTGGGTAGAAAATGTGAATGGATACCTTTTTTCTGACATCCATTCAATAATTGCCGGCAAAATGTCTTCTTTTAATTTTTTCTTATTCCCGATAAAATTATCATCAACAAAGAATACTGCATCACGCCATCCCCAATCATAAAGCGCATCAAGTTCGTTTATGATCTGTTCAACTGTCTTAGTCCTTGGTTTGTGGCCATTGAGTGCAGTAACACTACAAAACTCACAATCATAAGGGCAACCGCGTGAATATTGAATAGACATAAGACTGTATTTTCGCTTTTTGACCATTTGCCACAGAGGCACCGGGGTTCTGGTAATATCTGGAAAATCCTTTTGTTGGTAGATATGCGCTGGTTTACCATTTTTCAAATCATCAACAAATTGTGGCATAATATCTTCCACCTCACCAAGAATAAGGTGGTCAATCTCATCAAAAGATTGATATTCGGTCGTAAACAAAGGTCCACCCGCAACTGTCTTGATCCCTAATTTCTTACAGCGTTCAACGAGTGATTTTGCTGATTCACGTTGTAAAGCCATACCACTTATGAAAACATAATCAGCCCATTTTATATCCTTATCTTTCAACCTTGAGGTATTCATATCAATGAATTTCTTTTCCCAATCTTCAGGCAACATTGCAGCAACAGTTAATAAACCAAGTGGCGGTGATGCGGCTTTCTTAGAAATAAATTTAAGTGCGTATTTAAATCCCCAGAATGTTACCGGGAATTGTGGGTAGGCAAAGAGAATTTTCACTAATATCCCCAGACTTCCTGGAGATATACAGTTCTTCTACAGGATGGACATAAAAATCTTAAATGTTCACTACGGTATGGTGTAGGAGAAGGCATCTTTGGAATTGCCTCTTCACCAAACTCCTGTGACAAAACTAAAAATAGATTGGGATTGGCATAGGCAAGTTCTCCAACCCTACGTGCAATCCACAACAAATGTGCCCTTGTCGTGATGACCTCTCCGCAACGTTCGCAGAGAATCAATTCTTTCTCAATACTGTTCTCATAACCCTCTTTCTTTATCTGGGCAAGGTCATATTCCTGTGTATGATATATCCCTTCTTTTGTTGTGCAGTATGCCACACACTGTCCACAATAGACACACCTTTCCTGATAATGAATCTCCCTGCGCACTTTTTTTATTCTATTATCAATCTGGGCACGGGCATTTGCCGGACAGACCTCAACACAGGCACCACATAATATACATTTATCAAAATTGAATTCTATCTTACCCCGGAATCTCTTTGCTGCCGGAGAAGGTTTAAATGGAAACTTGCTCGTGTAAGGACCCTTAACTATCGCCCTTATCGCCTCACCGAGTTCCCTTAATTTCGGCTTTCTCATTCCATATCTCCTTTGAGTCTAATTATACACAGAATACAACATAAGTCAAGCGTCTATTGCAGAGTTTCAAGACATGGTAGTTACCCCAGGATACATCAGGGGAAAACCCCTGAAACACATGGAATTCATATCTACCTCACCCCCGCTTACAAAGTAGGGTAAGACTATTCTGGTGAATCTTCTAAACGTAACAATATATAGACTGTGTCATACCCCTGTAGCGGTCGCATTTATGCGACAAAATATTGTAGCGGTAGGATTTATCCGACAAAATAAAAATAATAAAATTTGATGAAGTTTGATATGTCAAACCGCCGCAAATTGACAAATTTTTGAATTGCGACACAGCATCTAAACTGTTACATGGCAGAAAATCAAATACTGGGGTGAAGCAAAAGTCAACATTTTTGACACAGGGTAGAAAGTGTTGACTTTTAAAAAATGATTTGTGTTTGATTGTAGTAATCAATTCCACAATTCCATAATTGTGGAATTGAGAAATTGATCTCCATTCGTAATTCGGCTGTCCGTAGGGCAAATCCTAAGGTTTACAAAAAAAGCAGTAAAAAATTGTAGCGTCCATCTGCCATTCAGTGTGGCAGATCATCTGGACGAAATGTAGAATTCTCGGACAGCAACAAGCCCTGCCCATATAAATCAATATTGAG
>JBNAVN010000125.1:0-2903 GCA_049700315.1 bacterium | reverse complement strand
TACAATCCTAAAATTTTTTGGGATTGTAGTAGGAGGATGTCTATTGATACGACATGAATAATCCAGGGCATCTCCCCGAATATCTTGAAAAGATGCATAAAAAGTGGGGCGTAGTCAGGTTTCTGGCTATTGACATTGATTAAAATCTGATTATAATCATAATATGAAGCGAAAAATAGTCTCGGCTTTGGCTCTGCTGGTCTTGTCCAATCTCTTTGCGAAAGAAATTCCTTATACCCTTGAAGACCGTGACCGCCTGATAAGGATTGAGGCGACACTCAAGGAATTTCAGGCAAGCGTTGACAAACGGTTTGAATCCATTGACAAGCGGTTTGACCAATTGACCAATATTATGATTGGCATTGTTATGGCCTTTGCGGGTATTGTTGCTGTAACGATTGGTTTTGCAATCTGGGACCGCAGAACGATGATAAAGCCATTTGAAACAAAGGTAAAAGGGATTGAAGAAAAGATAAAAGAAATAGACGAGACAGAGGTAAAGAATCTTATTGCAACCTTAAAGGAAATCGCCAAGGTAGATACAAGGGTAGCCGAGGCACTAAAAAAATTTAATCTTCTGTAAAAGTAAGGGGGTAACGGCAATAAAAAACATATAAAATCCTAAATGCCTGAAAGGGCATTAAGTGTAGGACAAGTGGGCTCTGTGGATGTTCCCTGTCTGTTTTGTTATGAGCAGAAGAAATATCCATAATTTAGCGCTTTCGGCATTTTTGCAGTCTCAAGCGCAAACAAAAAAGGAGACAAAAATGAAGAAAATAATTACAATATGTGGATTAGTAGTTCTATTCTCGGCACAAATATTATATTCCGAGAATCTGGAGAACAATGGTGTCTTATTACCTGCTTCAAACCAGGTATCTAAGATTGAAGGGACTCTCAATGATAACTTACCAACTAATCCAAGCATCAAGGTAAGCGGAATAGAATATGATTGTCCATCTGGAATAAAAAGTCTTCCCACAATACCACCGTTGGACAATTCCATCCTTCCTAATCCTGATGACCCAACTTCTAATATAACATATCCAGGATATAATCCGGTCATACCGAAACCAAGAAATGAACATTCACAGGTCTTTGATGGTCCAAGATGGGGCACGGACATACTCATTGCTGATAAAGAAGTTGGTGAAGGACAGGATTTTGATGAAGATGAGGTTACGAATGATATATATGTTGCTTTTGATACATATCATTCTACAAATGACAGTTTGCTTGTCTACAAATCAACAGATGGTGGAGATACCTGGAGTTTATTTAATATTGGAACCAATGGCGACGGTTATATTGGAAATCCTAAAGTAAGGGTGGTTCGCGATGCGAGTGGTCAGTCCTGGGTGGTATTCATTGGACTCTGGTATGAACCAACTGGTGCACGGCAACTCTGGTCAAGAAGGGTAAGAACAGATGGTACTGGGGCAACATTTGAACAGATTGCAGGAGATAGTGTAGTATTCGCAGACATTGATGGCGATGTAGGAACAAGTGCCTGGTGCTATTGTACCTATGTGGATAGAATTGGTAGTAATTACTATCAAATGTACACATCAAGAAATGCCCTGGCAGGTAGTGGATGGCAAAATACAACGAATATATTTAATGACCCACAAGTATTTCCTTATCCAGCGATTGCCGCAGGTGCGGGTGGAAATGTTACGGTTGCCTTCATTGATGATAGAATAACGACAAATCAAGAAGTGAGGATAAAGAGGAGCACAGATTACGGTGCTACCTGGCTTGGTTCTGAACAGGTTAGTAATAATTCTGGTGCAGCACTATTATCTTATACCGACATCGGATATTCTCATGGATCAACCCAGACTGGCTGGATATTTGTAACCTTTGCCTGGACTGGTGATCATAACGTTGGTTACTACTACAGCACAAACAGCGGTGTCAACTGGACCTATGGGGATATTATGTATCCTTATACTGGTGACCAAAATGTGAGCGCAGTTCGCTGCCGTAAGGCAACAGGTTCTATTACCGCTGCTTATAATTGTGACCCTGGAGATTCAACGATGTTTACCTGGACCAGCGTAGGTGATCCAACCGGCTTTGATAATGGTGTAAAAATAAATGACTACGGAGCAACTGGTCTTTGGCCACCAACCGCAGGTTGGATAAATCGCGGCGGTGGATTTTCAGCAATAATTTATTCACGTATTGGGACTTATCGTCCATATTTTGATTGGCTTGGCAATACAGGAACAACCGAAGGGAATGAACAGGAGCCATCATCATTGTTGAGCCTCTCCCCCAATCCTTCAAATGGTGCAACAAAACTCTCATTTATGGTTAAGAGTGCAGGCAATGTGAAAATATCACTCTATGATGCCAGTGGCAGATTGGTTAATAATATTATTAACGGAGCCAAATCAGCCGGGACATACACACTGACTTTGAATAATCAGAAATTGCCCAATGGTATCTACTTTGTCCGTATTGAAAAACCTGAAGGCACCGCGACAAAGACAATGACGATTGTGCGGTAGGAGCGGTTTTTAACTGCGAAACGAAAAAAGGGGATGGTCTTACCATCCCCTTTTTTGCTTGATGTTACGAAACTGAAACCCCTACCCCATAATTACAAAAAATCCTTTAATAGTTCATCTATAATATCATCTGATTTTATCCCTTCTGCTTCAGCAGCAAAATTTGTAATTATGCGATGCCTTAAAACCGGATGGCATACATAACGTACATCCTGGAGATTTGGTGAATACCTGCCATCAATCGCTGCCTTAGCCTTTGCACCAAGTATCAAATATTGTGATGCCCTTGGACCTGCACCCCAGGCAACATATTTTCTTACAGTTTCTGGAGCACTACTATTCTCAGGCCTTGTCTTCTCAACAAGCAAAACAGTCCTTTCAATGATT
>JBNAVN010000124.1:0-3061 GCA_049700315.1 bacterium | reverse complement strand
ATAATGTAGGAAATATTATTTTTGAAAACCGTGGAAATTATAGTGTTACTTACACCTATGATACTGTATACCGTTTGATTAAAGAGCAATACACTGGCAATATAATCAAGAATATATATTACAATTATGATTATCTCCATAATCGGATACAGAGAAATGAAGATGGTGCAATCACAAAATATCAATATACTCCAAACACATCACGGTTGATATGTGCAGGACCTTGGGATTGTCTAAATGATGCAAATGGGAATCTTACCTATTGCAAAAATTATCAAAATGGATATAATTACCGTAATGAGTTGATAATTAGAAAACGAACTGCTGATATTCCAGTAGAGCAGGAGCAGAAGGGAGAAATCAATGAAACTTATTATTATCTATATAATAGTAAAGGTAATCGGTGTAAAATGACTTATCAAAATGTTAGTAGTGCTACAACCTATTTTATTACTGATGAGCAAGGGCGGGTACTTTATGAGACCGATAATACACCTAATCTATTAAAAAATCCGAATTTTGAGAATGGCACTGATTGGGCACCATGGTGGATATATACGCCCCAGGGCAATTGTACCTGGACCGTCGTGAGTGATGTTGTAAAGAATGGTTTTTATGCAATAATGGGAGCGAGCAAGCCCGATGCAAATGAGGGATTTTATCAAACAATTCAGATCAGTGAATGTCCGGTGCCGATGGTGGCGAGTGTTTATATAAAAACTCAGGACTTGGTGAATGGCATGAGGCTTCAGGTTGATTTTTATAATGGGTCAAGTTATATTGGGAGTAAATGTGGTAGTCTTATAAACGGGACCATGGATTGGGTTCAGGCGGTTTTACCGATATACGCTTCGGATATTCCTACAGGAACTACACAAATGATTGTATTTGTGGTGAAATTTGCGGGGACCGGTACCTGCTGGATTGATAATTTTCGGTTAGAGGGTGGTATTGCCCCGAGTCCGAATGAGGCGAAGTATGTATATGTAAACAATGTTCATCTTTGTAAGATTGATGCCTACGGTGAGCCATATTTTTATTTGTGCGATGCCCTGGGCACACCGATAAGGATTACGAATAAGAATTGGGTAACAGTGAAAGACGAGTCTTTTAAAGCATTTGGTGAGCAGTTGACATCCAGTGGCACTTTTGTGAATACCCATCGTTTCACCGGTAAGGAGTATGAGAATTCAGGTATTTACTACTTTGGGGCCCGGTATTACGACCCCTGGTTGGGCAGGTTTTTGACCCCGGATCTACTGGGTAAGTTTGAACCAAAAGACCCCAAAACCATAAATCCTTATATTTACTGCACTGATAATCCATTGCGGTATGTGGATCCGACGGGCAAGTGGCGGACATATCTTGAAAATGGGGTACGGTATGCTTACCGTTTTTCACCATCTGAAGCAGTCATTATGAACGTAGCATCATTTATGCCTGGGGTTAGTCTGGCTGATTGTGGGATGCGCGCATCCACAGGCGATATTACGCTTAGCAGTTCCGATTGGATATTTGCTTCAATTGATGTTGTCCTGCCGGTGGTGTCAAAAGTTATTAAACCAGCAGCAAAGGATGCTGTAAAAATGATTGACGCTGGTTTGAAATTTAAGGGTGCTTATGATGTCGCAAATGGATATACCAAAGCAAAAGATTATGACCCGGAAATATTTGAAAGATATGCTGCAGAAACCGGACTAAAAGAGCAACCATTCAGCATAACGAGTGATAGGATTAAGATTTTAATAAGAAACGAGAAAGAATTAGAGCTACTCATAGAAATTTCCAATGAAGTGGCGAACAAAAATAAAAAACCTGCTATAAATCTTGAGCCTTCTGATCATTGGCGGTATGAAGCTGAATAGTGTAATTGTGGTAATTATTGGTGTTATTTCTTTTTTGTGCTGTAGCCAAAAGGTCGTTGTTATTGCTGATACAAAGAATTTTATTGCATTTGATCGTAATCCTGATATAGAGCCTATTTTTGATTATGATGTTTGGTTGATAAATGTGGAGACCAAAGATGAGATAAGATTGACAAGCAGTGCTGAATATTGGGAATATATGCCTGTTTGGATGAGCGATTCGGAACTGCTATATCTAATTAATCCTCAGGAGCAGACGATGACTGAAATGGATATTGTTTATGTTAACTTAAAGAATGGTAAAAGAAAACTTTTAGATTTTTGGACCTGGGAAAATGACCCCGGTGGTTTGGGTAAAATTTCGGTAGATTCAAATTTTAGAGTCTATTATGGGTCTGATGGAATGGATGCGTTACATACAATTTCCCTGAAGAATAAAAGGTCTGAACCGACAGAAATTTTTTCGCGTAAAAAGGTTAATTTATTAGGCTTAGAGGAAATCAGAGATCCAATAATTTCACCTGACGGTATGAAGTTGATTCTTGTTGCTTGTGATACCGCGAAATATCGGCGTTTAAGAGAAATAAAACAGTTCAATTATGATATATATCTGTATGATTTAGAAGAAAAGAATTTAGAAAGACTGACAACGGGTGATTCTACATATAGAGATCCGGTTTGGTTCGGCAATGATAGCATAGTTTTCTGTTCAAATTCTATTGGGAATTATGAACTTTATCTTATGGAATTAAAGAGCAGAAAGATGGTTCGTTTAACCTTTACCCCTGATATTTCTGAAACCGAGCCTGCAGTTTCACCTGACCATCAAAAGATTGCCTATACTCGTTCCCGGGGCGATTGGAAAACAGAAATTTGGATTATGGATTTAAAGACTAAAGACACCCAATATTTGACGAAGGGTAGCAGTCCTGCCTGGTCGCCAGCGAGGTAGGGTATTTGGTAAAAGAGATTAAATTGGGAATAGCGATTGAAGAAGATGCCGATTGAATTTCAATTAAGACTTAAGGAATTTTTTGAATCAAGATTTCTGGTTTTTTTACTTATCTTTTTTTGTTGTTTTGGGTTTTGGCAGATGATAAGTAAGTTAACGATTAGACGTTGGTTTAGGTTATTTGGTCGGCATTCCTGGTTTCATTTATTAGAATATTCGAAAGAGGACATAATTTTTTCCATTC
>JBNAVN010000123.1:0-3161 GCA_049700315.1 bacterium | reverse complement strand
CAGAGATTGAGTATGATAAAATAAAAAAGGTTTTTGGCATGGATATTGCCATTGTCACTTCAGCCCAGAAAGATGAAGATGCGCTGGCACTGCTTGAAGGACTTGGCATGCCATTTGAGAAGAAAAAATAAATAGGAGGTTCATTGGCAAAATTATGTTTGATAAATAAGGCAAAGAAACCACCCAAATTTTCAACAAGAAAGTATAATCGTTGCCAGAGATGTGGCAGACCAAGGGGATATTACCGCAAGTTTGGTCTATGTCGTATCTGTCTCAGGGAATTAGCCTTGCAAGGAGAACTCCCAGGGGTAAGAAAGGCAACCTGGTAACGCCAATTACAAAATCATATTCCTTTCTTTCCCAAACTCTCAATCTTCTTTTCCAGTTCCTCAATTTTTGCCCTTAGTTTTTCTTTTTCCGCCCGGGAGATTTTGACCCGAATCCGGACCAGAAGATAGGCGGTGAGCACAAGTGTAACAATCTGGAAGATAATGATGGGAGTCCACCATTTTTGAATCATAGAAAATATTAAGGAAAGAAAAGAGACAATCATAATTACGACCAATGCTTCAACCATAAATCTCCTTCTATTTTGACTGACTTATTTTCACTATTTGCCCCAATTCATCGGTAGTTACAATCAGAATCTGCTTCATCACCACGGCATCAACTGTCTTCGCTTTTCTTACAAAGTGCAGAGTGAACACTGTTCTGAACTCTTCAGGAGCACCCATTGAAAGCTTTTTATAAACGCTCTTCTGTGGTGTGATTCTCTTCTTAACAATCTTTGGCTCAATCCCTTTGAACTCCGGGAACTGATCATTGATCATTTTCTTAATCCTTTTTAGAATCTTTTCTTCAAGCATTACGCTCCTTCGGACAAAGTCCCTTAATTAACATAATCTCAATAAAGGATTACCATAGAGCACAAATTGCAGTAGAGTTTTCTGGTCATCATCATCAAGGAACCCGTGCAATCTGATTTTTTTACGAGCAAAATCAATCTTCGCATTCTTGAATGCCTCTCCAACCACTAAACCCTGCTTCAAGTATGCGAAGAGATATCTTACCATGAGATCAGCCTCACTTGATGGTGGCATCGGAGGTCCATAGGCTATCGTGGTTGAACCACAGAATCCAACAATATCATCCTGTTCAAGAAACTTCAGGGATAGTGCGCTCTTTTCTGATTTGTTGACTATGTATGCACCATAACATGCCTCAGAGGCAACAAAACCACTTGCCTCAAGAACATTCTCAGGACTAAGTGCAACAGGATAATTACCTCCTTCCTGTCCATACCAATTCTCTGAAACTGCACTACCATGAAGATTAAAATACAGATAATCCTTTTCTCTTAGCCATTTAGGCTCAAGATTTGCTGAGGTCGTCGGTGGTGAGATTTTCAAGTCCCGGGGTTCGCCAATCTGTTGATACACCTCTTTTGATGCCTCTTTCCACACAAGTGCACTCATTCCAAAAGATTTACTATATTTTGTGAATTTTTTATTCAACTGTTTGATAATAAAATCTACTCTTTTATTATCAGGTATCCTCGCACAAACCCTTTCCGGAATCAAAAAATCATCATCCCTTGATGCATAAGGGCCATCCGATAGCACCTTTTGATCATCATCATCACAGGGATTGGGCAGACGACAGAACGGAACCACCTTGTCTCCACCGATAATCAAAATCGTCCCAATCTCACCCCATTTCTCTTCCAATTCATTGATAAACTCCATTATCGCCTTAGGAGTTTTTTTGACTGGTTTTATTTTCAAATCATTTTGCTGGTCAAAAAAAATCAATTTAATACGATAATTACTGTATCTTTTCTTGTATTTGTTGATTGCTTCCAGCAGCGGTTTTAAATCACCGATTTCCTTTTCCAGGGCATTCTTACAACTCAGTATTAGCATTCGCATAGAGAATTATAACAAAAAATTACGACAAGTCAACCTGTAAAATACAAACTTTCCTGCTCAAGTCTATGTTAAATTTAAATCGCCCCCTTGACAAAAGTGAAATCCTGGTTATAATATAGAATAATTAGTAATCAAAGATTTGCAAATGAAAGGAGGTGATAACAGGACTGTTAATAAAAGTGATAATGGGCTTTGCGGATGTGCCTGAGAACATCCGTCTTTTGCAGAATTTCTGCAACTTCTGATTTTTACAGAAATTCTGTGGTTTCTGCGTTTTAAAAAAGGAGCAAAAATGAAGAGATTAGTGTTTGGTCTGATTGCCCTCGTGGCAATGATAACGATCGTCGGTTGCGGTGGAGAGGCAGAAAAACTCGCCGCACCGGAAATAATCGCTGTTGTCGCTGATTCCAATTCAGTGACGCTTACTTGGAAAGAAGATACCGCTGTAACAAATCATGCTGATTTTTCTGGCTACAATGTCTATTGTTCTACTGATTCTGCTTCTTTGATAGTTGAAGACGGCGAAGATCTCAATCCAGTCAATACCACAACCATTACCACTAATACTTTTACAGTCACTGGTCTATCATCCGATTCTGTATATTTCTTCCAGGTTAGAACGGTTAATAAGGATGATAAAGTAGGTTCTTACAATGCGGATGTCCCTGTTGTCCAGATTTCTCCAAGACCCGAGTTTGTGATTGGTAAAATCAAACTTGAACTTTCCGGTCCTGGTCAACCACCTCTAAATGAAGATAGCTGTGCTTTGAGATTTTCAACTGGTGAGATTCTCAATGAAGTCAATAACGAATTTCCAAATGCTGACATCTTTGCAGATGCAGCTGATTCCATTACCGCACAACTTGTCAGTGCAAGTGCCCGTCCCAATGGCAGAAGCACACTCGTTTTAAAGCTTGATACTACATATACCTGGGAATCCTGGGATTTCAGCAGTGTTAATTTTGGAACTTCAGACCGTGCCGTAGTCAACAACAATGACCTGGTTTTGTGCAAAACCACTGAAGGAAATTATGTGAAGATACTTATCCAGGAAGTCGATCATACGCAGAAATACATCAAACTGAAATATGCCTATCAGAATAAAGCGAATTATCCTTACCTTTCACCTGGCCGTTAGAATCTGATTATGCATAAAAAAGGGGCGGCAGAGCCGCCCCTTTTTTTGTTATGCCCGAAACTAATCCAATTTTATTTCCCTTTTATCAGAGAAAA
>JBNAVN010000122.1:0-3186 GCA_049700315.1 bacterium | reverse complement strand
ACTCCGAGGCACCGAGACTCCGTTTCTCTGATGACCAAACGGGCAGCGAAACCGTATAACGATAGACGATATTTAAAAAAGGGTGAAAAAGGGAAAATAGGGGTGAAAAGGGGTGAAAAAGTGAGGAATCTTCAGAAGGCAAGAATAAGGCAATTCAGGGCAATTTGAGGCAATAGGGGGCAAAAGGGCAGAAGGAGTGAAGAAGGATTTGTTGCGGTTGGATTTTTCCGTTAAAATATGCTTGTCAAAACTGCCTTGACACCGCGGAATGGCTCTTCAAATCTGCAGACCCCACCAGAACAGACAAGTCCACCCTTTTCACCGCCAATTCTCAATCTCAAGTTGTGCCTTGTTGTCAAATCAAGGCTCAGTTCAAGCATAGGCCAGAATGTCTCTTCACCAAGTTTTGGTATTAGCCATTCAGGAACCCGGTCCCTTTTTTCAAAACGAAGTGTAATCACATATCTCTCGGGTTTACCTATGGATATAGAAGCTGCACGGTCATTATATTTGCTTGTATCGCTTGTCACCGATGTCTGTTCAAGACCTGCTTCAACAAATACTGTTCCAAAATTATACTGTAGTTCCAGATATGGCTTTGTTTCAGTCTTTTTCTGAACCGGCAATTCAATCTTCTGTTTTATGATATGGTCAATGCCAAAAGAAACCTCTGACAATTCTGTAGGATGGGTTATCGCCTTGAATCCCTGTTCTAATACCCCGCCCATATTTTCTTTCAAATAGAAGAGTTCTTCAAACTTGTTTAGATTCTGGTCATGGGTTGATACTTTATTATTATCAATCTCAAGGGAGATAAAATCAAATGGAGATGCTACAATTGATACTCCGTAACCGATCTCATCAATTCCGCGATTTACTGATATACCAGATTTGATCGGTGTGGGTGGTTCATTATAGCGGTATTCTGCACCACCAAATCCCAAATCTTTGTAATCAACATACTGGATAGAGATACCAAAACCTGACAGGGATAAACCCGTAGTAAATAGATAACCATCACCTCTTAATCTTCCACCAACAACTGGAACCGTTCCCCAGTGCCTGGCGTATTCAAAATAGTTTTCCCAGGGTCCTAATTTCAGGTTGATATCGCCACCGAATAATTCAGTGAATGCCTTGGGTGTCAGATCCGTTATTCTGTTTGTACGCACATATCTGGTACCAATCGTTGTATTAAAGCCGAAATCATTCTCAAAATTCAAAAGTCTTGTTTCTAAGTTTGCACCGCGAATCTTATCTGTAGTATCGTTTTTTATTGTATACTGAAGTTCCTCAAAGAATATATTTCTTGGTTTTCCTGTAAGCAATGTCAATTGGCTCTTAAAACCGATGAGGTCTGCCTTCAATCCATAGAGTGAATTGTCATTATTGAAATCCTCATCAAGGAATTGATTCAAACATAGACCCCTACCAAATGTAGCATAGTATCTTCCATAGAGTATGTTTACCGGTTCTTTTTTATACTGGGCAGAATAATCAACATAATATAGTTTGTCAAGCGAACGCAGGGATGGATCCCAGAAGAAAAATACACCACGCAAAGTTATATCTTTGTAATCCAGTGATAGTTTTAATTTTTCTGTAATGTGGTCTTTGTAATTTGCGGTATCAAGCCTTGAATCCACAAAAAGCCAGTATTCAGCACGGGTTGAACCAGTAATACGAAAATCCTGGGCTGAAGAAAGAGAAGTGCAGATTAACAACAAAGACAATATTGCATTTAGAATAAATTGTAAATTGGTTAAATGGTTAAATTTGACCGGCGTCCCAACCTGAAAACCACTCGCTCGTTTGGAACTTGAAAATTGTTTGGCATTTGGCATTTGAAATTTGGCATTTAGCTCGCTATTCATGGCATTTTCCTTCACAATCGCCCTTACAATCTTTGTTCACAAGGCAGCGAATCTTCTTTACAATTATCTCTTCATCCCCTGGTTTATATCCCTGATGGACAAAAACAATCTTCTTTTCCTGATTGATAATAAAACTCGTGGGCATTGCCTGGACATTGTAAAGGTCTCTCATTATATTATCAGGGTCAAGGACAACGACATATTTCCATTTATGGCTCAGGGCAAAAGGTTTTACCTTTGGCACTGCCCTTGCCTTATCCTGACTTATTGCAAGCATCTGCAACTTCAAAGAATCAAACTCATCATAATATGGCCGCAATGCATCAAGTTCTTTTATACACATCTTGCACCACAATGCCCAGAAACTCATAAATACAGGACCTTTCTTCAATAAAGAATCAAGACAGACTGCATTTCCATCCACATCCTGCAATGTAAAATCAGGGGCTGTGGGTAATTCCTTTTCCTGGGCAAAGATTAAGGTAATAAATAAAAACAATGCTAATGCAAAAATTCTTTGTTTTGAATTTTGAATTTTGAATTTAGAGTTTATGTTCATTTTGCCTCCATAAATTCTGTTGTTATTGTTTGCATTATCTCTTTTGTAGTCATATTCTGCACGAATACTGTGGCACGAAGCTTTGATGCGGGTATACTATGGTTGAACTCAAAATGCTGGGTAAGGCTATCTGGATATTCCATTTGAACAGGGAATTCATATAATGCCCGGCACACGCGATAAAAGGTTGTATAAGCACCCGGCAAACTATCTTCGGTTACCGCAACAAACGCACTTATTTCACCTGAAGGGATTGTATCCGCAGTCACTATCTTCAAATTGAAACTCGCACTTGATGGTTCGGAATAGGCACTGTCAATGTAGAGATTGAAATAGGGTGTATTTGTCCGTGCCATTTGATAATGTGCTTCATATAGACTATCATATTTAGAAGGATTCTGTTCCCAAACCGCATCTTTGCCATCAAAGACAACAAAAGGAACATTAAATCCAGTGTTATAAAAATCTTCACGCTCCTGCGCCTTTGGTATCATATAAGGTCCAGAAGTATGATAACAAACAACCACGAGTGTATCTCCGGTTTTGTTTGCCACACTATCAATAAGTGCCCGCTCCGCGAGCATACAGAACCCTCAGCCATCCTCGGTAAATAACTCGGCAAAAACTGTTCTACTTGTAGGCTCAGGAAAGTAGACTTTTGGTGCATCAGAACAGAAGATAAATAACAATGGAATTAGGGTAAATTTTTTCATAGTCGTAATTATATTGAGAAAAACAATGAAGTCAACATTT
>JBNAVN010000121.1:0-3249 GCA_049700315.1 bacterium | reverse complement strand
AATCAATAGTTCTGGACCTAGTGAGAAAATTGGGCTAAAATCTAGGTAATTAATATTTTGCATTCTCAGTCGCCGTAGTTTTAATTATTGGATAGGGTTACAAATTTAAAAAGATTAAAATCGTCGCATTTATTCATACCAAACTCTGTTTGTTACATTTTCCGTAATTAAAAATTTTGACACTTTGTATTTTTGTTTTATCATTGCAATCCGAGCGAGACGAGGCAATTCTATTTGATATTGTCCTTTATCAACCCTGACCCGTTAGAGTTCAGCAACCGAAATTGCTACGGTCGCACCAAATGTGTGGCTCACGATGACATTTAGCATGAAAAATGTACATTAGATATTAAAATCATCTTACAAAACTGGGGGATGGCAAGGTATAAAAGGGGGTGGAAAAATGGAGAGGGTCCAGTATAAAATCATGCTTTTAAAGCAATAACATATTGACTTCTGCGTGTAGATAAATATAATGGACTATGACAATAACTGACATAGAAGAAAAAAAGGCTGAAGAAAGAAGAAGGGAAAAAAGACTTGTGCATCTTGCTAATACCTTGAGTCGAGAATTTACTGAATCATGCCAGCTAAAATCCAAAGAGTTGAAAACCTTCACCGAATATCTTGCCAAAAGCCTTCTTGATTATGTCTTCTTCAATCAGCATAAAGAGATTGGAGAATTAAACACAGACCATATCCGCCATTTCATTCTTGAATACACTCCAAAACAATTAACAATCACCAAAGATTTTCTAAAAGAATTTCCAACAACACTGGTGAAACTTCTTGATTTTCTCAATGCAAACGGTTATATTAAAAATGCAAGCCAATTAAAAAAAGTCGTCAATGAAAATCAAAAAGAATTCAGCAAAATAATACAGGCGAAAAAGATTCAGGAGCCATTAAAATCAGATAAAAGAACAACAAAACAGAGTTCCATTGCAAAAGAAGGGTTAAAAGTTGGCAGAAACGACCCCTGTCCCTGTGGTAGTGGTAAAAAATACAAAAAGTGTTGCGGAAAGAATAAATAAATCTAATTTACTTTATTACCACAATCTTTTGCACCTTCTGATTTCCATCAATTTTTGATTGTACAAAATAGACACCGCTCGGCAATCCAGGCAATTTTATGGAATATTCTCCTGGAGCAAAAGATTTTTTCAAATACCATTCCCTTCTGCCCAGTGAATTATAGACACATATTTCAACATCCATTATTCCATTTAACTTCAAGCGAAATTCAGGAATCTTTGAAATTGATTTTGTAAAAAGCACTTCCTCCTTAAAACTTTGCGTCGCCAGTTCTTTAATATTAACCTCTGTTGGGAAAACAGGGAGTAAGAGATGGGATGGGTAGGCTGGTGTGCGGTAAACCTTCTGGGTTGCTACAACGAAATTTGGGTCATCGCGTTGAAATGGCGCGCCCGTATTAGGATTTTTCTCAAATCTCGGATAATTTGAAGAAGAGACAATCACCTTTAGACGATGTCCAGTATTAAATACCTGGGCTGTGCTCCACAAATCAATATTGAAAGTATCAGGTACATTTGGAATCAATGAGTCCTCATGGTCAAAACCATGACGATGTCTTGCCTTAAGAATATTATCAGTCACTAATATTGACCTTCCATCTGGATATACATCAGTAACCCTTATTGCCCAGTCTGTATCATAACGGTCTGATGCTGCATAGAGAACGAATTTTAGTTTACCAATCACGGTAAGTGGTGAACTTAAAGGCGGTGTAGAAAATATCAAAACATCAGGACGATTCTCAATCGGTCTCTGGTCAACTGGACCATAACCATGTGTCAAACCAATAAATTCCCTTCCTCCATAGGTTGTGCAGGGGTCTGCCGGGTCATATATGAATGTATCAATCTTTGAAATCGTCGGCGGCATTGTATCAAGCAAATTATTTTCTCGCAAATAATATTTTCTATATAAAACTTGCGGCAATGGCCAGGTATCTGCCTCTACCCAGTGATTCCATAGTGTGGTGTCCTGTGTATCACAATCACCCATCAAATAAAATTTTACCTTTGGTGGCGGGACTGGCCCACCTCCATCCTTAATCCAGTAATCATACCAGTCTATTAACATCTGGATAAAACTCAATTCATCCATCTCTGCATTCGGTGGATATACCAAATCACCCTGTTCTCTTGTTCCCCAGGCATCACCGTGGCCCCAGGGTCCGATGAACAATTTCTGATTATGGAATCTCCTCTGGAGTTGACTGAATGCATCAAGCACCCCATCTGTATACATATCATACCACCCTTCAACATGAAACATTGGATAATTTGCTACATCATATCTCTGGGAAAGGTCAACGATAGACCATCTACTACAATAATTTGGGTAACTGCACACCGAATCAATGAGCCATGGTGTGCCAACACCCTGAAGCCATGTTTCAACGAGTGCTTTTCTGAATTCTCCACCAGTAAATGCACAATCAAGATAAAGATTTGGTGCTGCTACCAATGGCGCACAACATACAAGATGGGGTGGCAATGCACCTGCTGCATAATATTGCGTCATTCCGTGGGCAGATGCACCAAACATTCCAACTTTCCCGTTGCACCAGTTCCTCGTTGCTACCCATTCTATCGCATCATAACCGTCCTGTAAATCACCCCAGCCATCGGTCCAGAATACCATTGGTTCTCCTTCAGAATCACCATAACCGCGCAGATTCTGAACCACAACTGCATATCCCATTATATCACAGAGCAGGGTCAAATAAGTATCATCCCAGCCCCGTCCATAAGGTGTGCGCTGGATTATTGCAGGTGCCTTCAATATCGGATTGTTCCAGAAAGGACGATAAATATCGGTCCCCAGTCTCACACCATCACGCATCGGCATTCCCACGCTATCTGTTTGATAACCCGATAACATTGTAACAATGATGGGTATACAAACAAGATATATTTTTATATTTTTCATAAAGACCTCCTTTATATTTGCTTCATTACAGAGCCTTCATCAGTTTATAAAATCCCTTTCGTTACACATTTCCACAAATCTCCATTTTCCAAATTCACATACCAACTTCTTCATCCAATCTCCATCATCTTAATAGAACCACCTTCTCTACTTTTGTAAAATCATCAGCCTCTAACCGCACAAAATAGACACCAGAAGGCAATCGGCGACCTGAATCTTCATCACCATACCACACGATTTGGTTAAATGGTTGAATTCCGCCATCCGCCAAGTTGCGTGGCGGATGATTGG
>JBNAVN010000120.1:0-3447 GCA_049700315.1 bacterium | reverse complement strand
TCTGCCTGAAGTTGTGCACCACCTTTAGAATACCGCCAAGTCCTGATGTATCTTGTCCAATCTTTCCCATAATGAAAGATTTCATTATTTTCCCAAATGTAGCGTCCATCTTCAGATGGACGAAGACCCGTTCGTTTCTTTATCAAGCCATTTCAGATACCCTTCATAACCTGCAATGATTGGCACTGCAATTATCTCTGGTGTCTCATAGGAATGAATCTCTTTTATTGCCTTTTCAAGATTAGAATACAGTCTCTTTTTACTCTTCATAATACACAGCCACTCCTCTGCTGTTTCAATATTGCCCTTCCACCAGTATATGCTTTTTATCGGTCCTAAAACTTGAACACAACCGGCAAGCCTTTTTTCTATTACTGCCTTTGCAATCTTTTCCGCATCTTCTCTTTTTTCCACAGTTGTAAAAACCTGAATGTGCTCACTTGTTTTATTCATCCAACACCTCACTTTTTTATATAACAACTAAATTGTAGTTGTCTGATTTTTAGACAAATGGGAAATAACCTTTGTATCTCTCATTTTGCTTAGTCCATTATATTATAAACATCGCCTATGTCAACAACACGATTTGTAACAGTTCAGTTTTCCTAAAATTGTAGCGTCCAGTTTCAACTGGGCGCTACGCATCCATTCTTCTTTGTTTCTACCAACAGTAAAATTCATTTTTTGGAGAACACTTACCAATTAGGCCGTTTTAAATTCTGAATTAAAAATCGCTCTACTAATAACATTTCAAGATTTCAAAATTTTGAAATCTTGAAATCATAAAATTTAATGATTTTTCTCATTTGTGCGTAAGTCTCTCCGTAATAGCCATCTTGAGAACTTCAAAATTTTCTTTTACATAATACTTTCTATCCGTATCTTCCAAATAAGGTCGGCCGTTGTAAAATACAACCTCGGACCAAGTTTTTCAATTATTTGATTTAGATTAGTAAGCATAAATAATCAACAATTTTGTTAATAATATATATTTGATGAAAGACGGTACAAAGAAACATCAAATTGAACTAATTTCATTATTCCATAATTTTGGAATTGTGGAATTGATTACTATACAATGACTTCCTCTACTTTATGAGCGAAGTTGATTTTTAATGGTATAAGAAAATTATAATATTGGTAGGCAGGATCCCTCTCAATATACCCGTCTACATAAACTTCAAAGTAATATCCTATATCCTCGAGTTTTTGGAGTTGCCTCTGGGGGAAATTGTAGTAAGGGTTAAGTTTTGTAGCAATTTTAAGAAAGAATTTCCCTTTTTCAAAATTATCAAGTGCGAGATGGCAGGTTGCCTTGTTGGCATAAAGCCGATAGATTTCCGGATGTGCAATTTTGTTTTCTAACATAAATTTGAAGATTTCGTTTATTTTTCTTAAACCCTTTTTATAATCTCGCTTTTTAGATAGACACTCAATAAACTCGTGATACTTTTTATGTATTTCCGGGAAATCCAATCTTCTCACTTCAAATCTAAAATCAGGAAGCACACCTTTCTTCTGACTCTCCTTCATCATATCAAACGGACTCTTGCCACCAAATTTCTTTTGCGGGCATACATTATTGAATCTACGTAATTTTTTCGTACATTCATCAATAGCTTCATGATAACGAGGGTGCTCAGGAATCAAAAGGCTTAATATAAGGGGGGCAATCTTATTAATATTAAGGATTTCATTATAAATCCAATCTTTAATTAAAGAAACGCTGACAAACTTATCCAGGTCATATTTTTTTAACGCATCATCTAAATCTTTTTCCGCTTGAGCAAATGTTGGATATTCATCCAGACTCGGTCTTGTTTTTCTATTTTTAATATAATCTTCCCATATCATTTTGGGGTTCCATTTTTCTTTTGATTTTTTAATGGACAATTCCAGTTCAGGGCTGAGTTTAACCGGCATTACATAAATATTACCACCAACAATTTCATAATGATCTTCAACCCTACCAACGCGCGTTGGAAAAGATTGACCTTCATAAACCTCAAATGTAAGTGAATACTCTTTAACTTCATAGATTCTGCCGGTCATTACATCTTCCATAACAAGCCCTGTTCCTAATATCTTTTTGATAACTTTAAAATAACTATAGACATTCTCCTGCAGGTCTTTATAGATTTGCAATTCATCATTTTTCAAATTATATGGATTTCGCTCATAAAAATTCTCAAGTGGAGTTTTACCATTACTCAATTTAAAATCATATACGAACCACTCATTAAAAAGGGCATTTTCTTCTTCATTACGAAATTTTATCTCTCCACCTTCAATTGGTGGCACATCATTACCAAAAAATGATTTTAATGCCCTCAGGATTTCATCAAAATATTGAGGACTGGCAAAATAATAATTCAAAAGCCTCTTAATGGTACCCAGTCTCATAGATTTATCAACATTTTTTCATAACTTCAAAATGATCTCAACCTGTACCCCAGACCTGCGGCAAGGTTTAAGGGATTGTCAAAATAAGGAATTTGGTATCCAAGATAGATAACAATGCCGGAAGCCTCGGCAGGTCCGATATTTATGAAAACATCATAGGGGCAATAAAAAGATAGATGGATACCGAGGGCAAATATTTCATCTTTTTTGCTTTTAAAACCGAGCATAATCTGTGTTTTGAGCAGTTCTGGATACGAAGGACCAATAGAAGTTGAAAATATGACTGGACTACTAATTTTTGTAAACTCAATCTTTGGCGCAAGATAAAGTGAATAATAATAATCGGTATGGCGACTTTCCCAATATTCACTACTCACACTATAAAATGAAGAAGAACTTGTAAGGCCCAGATTGTTATTGAATCCATAAACAAATCCATACGAAACTGCAAATCCTTTAGAATTCAACCGCGAATACTCGTCTGGAATGCTGTAATCAAAACACCGAATGCCTGTAGAAAACCCGAGCCAACTTTGGCTTCCCTTACATACTGCTGGTGATTCAAAGGTCGGCGAAACACAGGATATAACAAATAATATGAGCATAAAAGAAAGTGACAATTTACAATTAATCTTCATTAGCATTCCTTTTAAGAATGATATTCGTAGAATCAATTCTGTCAATATCAATAAATCCTGATTCTACTCCACATTTGTAATAGTTTAGAGGCTGTGTCATAACCCCTGTAGTAACAGTTAAGAGGCTGTGTCATAACCCCCTCTTTCAAAATCCGTGGGGAATGGCACCTAAAAAACCCTATTTTTTAATGGCAAAATGGGGAAAGACATACAAAAATACCCCTATTTTTGCCTCTAAATGGGGAATTTTTTAAAAAATGAAAAATTGTTTTGAATTGCGACACAGCCTCTTTAGTTTTTCCCCAAAAACTCTAACATTATTGGTCCCAGTATCGAAATCCATATAGTAATATTATGCTCAAAATTTAAAATTTGTCAATACCCAAAATCAATTTTAAAAAGCCAT
>JBNAVN010000119.1:0-3464 GCA_049700315.1 bacterium | reverse complement strand
CTACATTGCCAATCTGGTATCGGGCATCAGGTATCTGGTATCTGATTTTTAGATGGTCACTGAATAGATTCGGAGAAACCACAAGAGAGAAAGTATGAGGCGTAGAATGTGAAACATCTTCCGCAATACCAACATAACTTGAGAGATTACCGAGTTCCCAATCCAATAACGCTGGATTGTTTGGCGACTTCGTCATTCTATAGAATGACGCTTTTAACCTTAGCGTATTGTAATTCACCGTATCAACATTCGTCAGCTTTACTGTATCAACTGCAAGATGAGTGAAAAATCCCGTAGAATTACCAGGCAACACCCCATTCGGAACCAACTGCCAAGTAGAACCATTGTAGTATTCAACCTGTATCCCAATAGAATCATTTCCTGTTGCCTTATGCCATACTACATCACCCCACTTATTACGCACATAAGTAGTAGATAAATCATGATAAACCACTGGTGTCCCGAACAAAGTTCCATAATTATTACTCAACTGATAAGTATGACGCAAAAGTACATTATCCACTGCACAAGCCCATCCCCAGTTAGCACTAGTCTCAGTGTAGTACCACTCAAACTGCATTGAATCGCAGGGCAGATATGAGTCTAAACTGATCGTCTCGGTACCACTGCCATCCGCATTATACTCTCGCAACTGAACCCAAGCCTGCCAACTACCACCTACAAATCTCCTCATGCGTACGCGATAATAATCATACGAAGAATAATCATTGTAACCATAACCATAGACTAACTCTAACCCCATGCTAATTCCACCAACGTAAATCCTCGGCGTCAATAAACCTTCTTCTGTACTCACAGGAGCACTGCTACCCGCATCATCATCAGAATAATAGGCATAAGCACTACCATAATTGGGTGGAGTAAAACCGCCCAAATCAGAAGTCGTCCCGGTAGTCCACTGATAAGCATCGCCATTGCTATTCACAATAGTCCAGCCCGAAGGCATCCCAGAATCAAAATTAGCAAAAAGCAAACTATCAACCACTGTTTGCCCTGTGGGCAACAACACAACACTATCACCCTGAACCTGCGTACCGTCAAAGGCATCAAAATTGAACTGGGCATTTGTTGTCTGATACCAGGTACAGGTATTTAATGGAAGATTTGTATCAACGGTAAATGAACGCTTTGTTGTAAATTGAGTCCAATAGCCTGAACCATTTGGGTCTGTACACTTCACTTTCCACCAATAAGTCATACCCTGGACAAGTTGCGACGGAAATACAAAATTGACCACTGTGCCACTATTATACAAACCTGTTGTTGCACTATCAGGACTTGCAAAATTCGGGTCTTCATCCCAAAGCACCCGATAACGCAATTGGTCACCATTAGGATCTGTAGAAACAAATGATAATGTTGGCTGCAAATATGGGATGCGCGCATAATCAAGAGGTCTACTAATCGTAGGAACAGCGGGCATACCAACATCCTGGACAAGGGCATAACCTTCATATGGATTATAGTTATGTTTTGTTACAGTTACCCACATTGTATCATTAGGATTTTGCGGATTGATATTGAAGGTAATGTTTCCATTAGCATCAGTGTAACCCTTTTGGTGCAACTGTGGGCTCTGCGTATAGATCCACAAGCAAACCAGGGCATTCGGAATATTTGTAGTACCGTTGTTATCCTTAACATTTACTGAAAAAGTCGTCGGACCAGGTACGACAAATGGATTATGCGTTACCAGAAGTGTATCAGGAATCTTTGTCCGCAAATCTATGGATGCATCACCAAAAATGTGCCAGGTCTGGAGCATTTCCAAATCTCCGGTTTGCTCATACATATGCATTGCGCCATTAAAACAAAGTCCGCCTACAGTAACCGCTGTTTCATGTTTTAGCAAACTCATTGCATGTATTTGAGCAACTGTGGGCGGAACCCAGGATTGCAATACCGATGAACCATATACCGCAATCGCACCTTGAGGTGCAGAGGGAGTACCATCCCACATCCATGCTTCACAACAGCAGGTTGTTACTGCGTCAAAATCACCGACCAGACAAGCAACAAGAAACACAAAAGGTAACATATTAGTATTATTCAATGCAGCAATGTCATTAATGTCAAACCAGAACGCGGTTTGCGAACCGAATCCAGTTTCCGAACCATGTCCTATATGATTAAGGATGCTCCTCCCTTCATTTACAGCATTGGTAATCATTGCATCCGTTCCCCAGGGTTCATAGACTTTAGTCATTTCTGTATATGTATAACTCAATAACGTATCCCTGAGCCAATTTGCCCTTGTTGAATCTGCAGGACTACCTTCTGATGTAGCAGTAACAATTCCTTTATGATACCAGTCCCAGGTTGCACCTTGTGGTGGATACCGTTCATACTTTATTGATTTCGCGACCTGAATATCAACCTCATTATCACTGCTTGCTGAAAATCTACAAATAAATGCATCCATGTAATTGTCGCCACCTGCCAGATATCCATAAAGTGGGTCGCAAGTCTCATCATATGATCCACCTATTGTGGCAACAATATTTGCTTCACCAACAAGTAAAACCCAGGTTACTCCTTCTGAATTATACTTGCTTTGAATCTTGTTTTTTATTGCAGTAGAATTGTTTCCAATTACTGACACACTGCAAATCTCTACCGGAATTCCTTTCTTCCTTTTCCAAAAAACAAAGGACTGGAGATTATCATAGAATGCATCTCCAGTAATGATTAACATATTGCCGACTGCTTCAGATAGAAATGGATATCTTGAACGAGTCTCTCTGTAATTCAAAAAGAAATTTTCATACACCTTACAAAATTCCTTGTCTATCTTGTCGTCCTTTCTTTTCAACACATTTTCACCACCATCTGCTTTTCGATACACTTCCACAACAATCTTCCGGGCAATCCGCAATTCACTGGTTTCAGGGTTATACTGAAATGGATTGAAAATTATTGTCTGGCCTCGAAAATCACGCATTACGAATGGAGGCAATAGTTCTACAACCTGTTCTGGAAACCAGGCATTTTTCTGATAGAAATTATCCCAGACGTAAGGTACACTATTTGGTTCAACATTTCTTTTAAGATTTCCCTTTGAAGGAACAATTGGATTGACCTTGGCAGTTTCATAATTGACATCAATGATGCGCATATCCATTACACCATCATCAGGCACAATCAAACTACTGGCAAATTTTGGTAACTCTGGATAACCTTTTTCATTGTGGTAAATGATGTTCCCGGGAATTTTAATCTTAGAACAGAACTTACCATCTATTGTAATTGGCTCAATATCATAACCATTTAGTGTAAATTCCACAATTGTGCTTGAGCCTTTATCGTTAATAATTTTTATGTCTGGTGGTTTTGCAACACCAGCAAATACAAACCCCAGTGAGACAACAACCAGTATTATGTTTCTTCTCATAAAGCCCCCTTTCTATCAAGCAAGGGTTATAAAGGGAGATGATGGGTGATAA
>JBNAVN010000118.1:0-3480 GCA_049700315.1 bacterium | reverse complement strand
GTAGGAGCGGTTCCTTAACCGCGATAATAATCCTTTCACCCCATTTCCGTAGGAGCGGTTTCCTAACCGCGATAAAAATCCTTGAAAAATCGTCTGACGTTGTGCGGTTGCGAAATGCGTTTCGTCATACGGTTTCGTCTATTCGGTTAAATCCGCAATTCGCAATTCGCAATCCGAAATGTCGTTTCCGCAATGTCATTCTTGACTTTTCTATACTCTAAAGTATAATACTCAGGAGTATATCTTTATGACTTTTATAGATAGAGAAAAAGAACTGAAATTCCTTGTGGATAAATGGTCTGAGCCGAAGGCTCAACTCATAGTTTTATGGGGTAAACGGCGTGTGGGTAAGACTGAAATTGTTAAACAATTCATAAAAGACAAACCTGCCATCTATTTTCTTGCTGAAAACACGAGTATGGGTGAACAATTAAGAAAATTTTCTCTTCTTGTTGGAAAATTTTTTAATGAATCACTCCTTCAGACCCGGGGATTTACCGATTGGGAGCAGGCATTTCTTTATCTTAAAGAAAAAAACAAAAGATTTATCTTTGTCATTGATGAGTTCCCTTATCTTATTCAATCAAACAATGCGATTCCTGCGATATTCCAGAAGGGCTGGGATGAATATCTTTCCGGAGGCAAAAATTTTCTTATTCTCGTCGGTTCAAGTATTTCAATGATGGAGACAGAGGTTCTCGGCTATCGTTCGCCGCTCTATGGCAGGAGAACCGGGCAGTGGCAGATTAATCCGATGGCATTTGACCAGGTCAGTTTTTTCAGGAAAGGAAAATCGTTTGAAGATAGGCTATTGCATTATTCTGTCGCCGGTGGTATTCCTGCTTATCATCTTCAATTTTCTGTAAACGAAGATTTTTTTGAAAATATCCGCAATAAGGTATTAAAAAAGGGACAATTCCTCTATGATGAGGTAGAATTCTTGCTTCGTGAGGAATTGCGCGAGCCCCGCTACTATTTTGCATTGCTTCAGGCAATTGCCCTTGGTAAGAGAAAATTATCTGAGATTGTGAATGCCACTGGTCTTTCTCAGCCTGTTGCCAATAAGTATCTGACGATTCTTGCAGATTTGCACATAGTGGAGAGGGAATTGCCGGTCACTGAGCAAAAGCCTTTGAAAAGCAAACGCGGGCTTTATAAAATCGCTGATGAATATTTCAATTTCTGGTTCAGATTTGTCTTTCCAAATCGTAGTGCCCTGGAACTTGACCGTATTGAAGAAGTGATTAAAATCATCAAAAAAGAGATACCATTGTATATTTCTTATGTGTATGAAAAAGTTGCACAGCAGATATTATTAAAACATACTGATTTATTCTTTCCTTTCAGCACGATTGGAAAATGGTGGAATAAAAATGAGGAGATTGATATTGTTGGTCTCAATCCTGAAATGAATGCAATACTATTTGGTGAGGTAAAATGGAGTAACAAACCTGTTGGATTGGATATTTATGAAAACTTAAAAAAGAAGGCAAAAAATGTTATCTGGGGGAAAAAACAAAGAAAGGAATATTATGTTTTATTCAGTAAGAGCGGTTTTACAGATTCTATGCTATCCCTTGCACGGAAAGAGAAAGTAAGATTATTTGTAAATGATGAGCTAAAAAAATGATTACAGCACCAGCCGTCAGGTATCCGTCATCCGGTATCCTGTATCCTGTATCCGGTATCAGGCATCCGTCATCCTCGGTAGCCTGTCCAAATTTGGTAAATTTACGATATGCCGTTATCCTGTCATTCTGAACCTTGTCCTGATGAATATCAGGATTGTTTCAGAATCTCATTTATCAAATTCTCAATTCGCAATCCGCAATCCGCAATGCCGTTATCCGTTATCCTGTCTCCGGCATCCGGCACCACGCAGTAAGTTCAGTGCAAGGAATGCGACCGTTGCTACAATGAAACCAGAAAAACCAAACACACCAGACAGACCAGAAAGAAAGGTGTTACCTCGTTTCTTGACAACAAAATGACCGTGAAGAATTTAACAGAACTTATTTCTGGTGGCGAATCAAATTGCTGGAGTTTAAGGAATCAATCGGCGAATGGAAAGAAATAATAGAAACCATCTCCGCTTTCTCTAATACCAGAGGTGGTATTATTCTCATTGGAGTTGCTGATAAAGGAGAGATATTGGGAATTCAAGTTGGCGAAAAAACAGTTGAGGACCTAACAAATAAAATAAAAGAAACCACAGATCCAAAAATATTTCCCGAAATATCGCTTGAAAAAATTGATGATAAGAATGTTATTTTGATAAAAATTGAAGAAAACCAATCCAGGCCAGTATTTGCTTTTGGTAGAGCCTATAAAAGAGTCGGGAAATCTACACTAAGGCTGACTGGCGAAGAGATAAGACAAATGACTCTGAAAAGCAAGAAAATTTATTGGGATGAGCAGATTTGTGAAGAGGCAAGTCTAAGAGATATTGCCAGGGAGAAAGTAGACTGGTATTTAGGAAGAAGAGAAGATATTAGAAAAATTAAGAAACCAAAGAATATGGGGATAAAAACTTTATTACTAAATATCAGAGCGTGTAGAGAAATAGATAAGAAAATAAAATTAACAAATGCAGGGGTTTTATTTTTTACCGAAAATCCACAACGGTTTATTTTGCAATCGCAGTTAAGACTGGCGAGATTTGCAGGTAAGACTGTTACCCGAGATTTTTTGGATAGATATGACTGTTCAGGTACATTATGGGAAATGATAGAAAGTGCTGAGGAATTTGTCAAGAAAAGTAGTCGCCTCTTTGGCTTTAGGACAGAATTTGATTTCAAAAGAATTGATAAGCTGGAGTATCCATCTAAGGCAATAAGAGAAGCGATTATCAATGCGGTGATACATAGGGACTACAACGAATCGGCGGATACAAGAGTATTGATTTTTGATGACAGAATAGAGGTGATGAATCCAGGTAGTTTTCCTAAAGGTGTTACGCCAGAGCAACCAAGACATGTTCCTATAAATCCAACACTATGTCAGTTAATGTATGATGTAGGTTTTATTGAAAAATACGGGACAGGGATTTATATGATGAGAGAAGTTTGCGAAGAATATGGTATACCAGCACCCCAGTACGAAATAAGTGCTGTAGAGACAGAAGTCACCTTTAGAACAGCTGGAAAGAACATTATTATTCCTGAGATCGAAAAGATTGGTATAGAGTTAAATGAGAGACAAAAAGAAGCCCTGCGATATGTATTTGAAAAAGGGTACATAACAAACAAAAACTATACAAATATCAACAAAGTCTCAAACAAAACCGCGAGTCTTGAACTCAATGATTTAGTAAAGAAGGGATTACTAAAGATACACGGACGAGGTAGGGCTACGAAATACATTACGAAAATTTAGGTAATGATTAGGTAATGATTAGGTAATGATTTGATTGATTATTGATTATGGTTCAAGTATTGGAATTTGAAAAATTCCAATACTTGATAATGAAATCTTTCATTA
>JBNAVN010000117.1:0-3480 GCA_049700315.1 bacterium | reverse complement strand
ACTTTTGAGAATGGTAGTCAATCGTCTTTTCTGGTTCAGGACCAAACTGGATATAACCTTCTCTTTGCACTGTCCAGGGAGCTGGTTCTTCTTTACCTCCATCAACATAGAAATAAGGAATCGGAGGGAGTACTACAGTCTTTGTCCTTATCTCATAAGGTGATTGATTTCCTTCGGTCCAGATTGCGGTCAGTTTCGGCTCATAAGGAGGTGGCCAATATGGAGAGCGATAAACAACGCCGTGTGAGTATTTTGACATTTCAAGGGTCTGAGAAAGAATCTGATAGCCTTCATATTCCATATCCTTATAACAGATTTCCCAGTTGTTGTCAGTAGGTGGCCAAATGTATTCGCTCCAGGTAATCCAGGTCGTGCCTTTACAGATTTGTGGCCATTGGGACTTGCCAGGGGTATTGGAAATGTTTTTAGGACTGAATGGTGAATCTTCGTATTGCCAATAGATTTCAATATTATCCGCCGTTGAATCCTCCCAGACATAGTTTATCCGCCCGTTTGCCTGAACATCCACAAAAGGATGGTGCGAGAATCTGTTATCTCGAGAGAGCTGAATTCTATTTACAATCTGGTGATTTATTTTATCCCATTTTATCCTGTAGATTTTGTGCTCTCTCTGGAATGCGATATAGAGATGATTGCCACCAAGAGATACCGAAGGAAACTCACAGCGCTGGGGATTTGGTGCAAATTCTAACTCAACATAGTGGAATGCAGCAGGGTTTAGAATATCAAACCAGCCAAGGAGGAGATGGGAATTAGGACCATTGATAAACCGGTCTTGGTATTCAAATACCACATAACCGATATTCGTTGTATGGTCAATTATAAAGGATGGTAGATTCACATCAAGACTATATGGACCAGTAAATGATGCGAGTAAATGGGGTTCTGTCCAATTTGTACCATCATATCTTGAGAACCATAATTCTCCACCACCTTGTATAGGGGTTGGTTCAATATTCCGCTGCCAGATAACACAGGGATTGTTATTGGCATCAAGGGTGAGTGTAGGAAATTCACCATCCTTTGCACCAAATTGCCTGATTTTTCTTTGACCTGCCATATCCGATGTGCCGAAGTAAACACCACCAAGGGTCTGATAAGCAAATTGAGTCGTATTATCTTTTACTATTATCTTAGATGCTTGATAGCCCGTGGCAATTGGAATGCCGGAGAAAAGCATTATCGGTGAGAATTTAAACACACCGTGCCTTGTGCCACAAAACAGATGTGGCCTAACAGTAGAAAGGTCTAATGTATAAGATTTCAATTCATTCAATCCTTGATTCAATGTGAGGAAGTGTTCGGCATAGTCGTGCGAAACATAAATGTTATCCGGGGTAGAAATATAGAGGATACTCGGGTCATAAGGGTCAACCTTTAATTCGTTTACATCCTCTGTTAAACCAGTAGTCAGCCAGGTAGCACCTAAATCCGTAGATTTGTAGAGCCCAGCAATACCAGTTGCTTCAGTCTTCTGAAATCCGCAATACACGGTTATCGGTTTATCTTCTGTTGAAAAACCAGTCGCAATAGCAGAAACAGAATTATTTTGGGTGGGTAGTCCAATGTTGGAAAGAATTAGAGTCGTGCCGCCATCTGTTGACCTCCAGAAACCACCGTTATTGCCGCCGAGAAAAAGGATATTAGAATTGAAGGGATGGACTTTGATAATAAACTTAGGTGGCAATGCGACAGACTTCAGGTCCCAAGTAGTATATGGATATTCTGATCGCCATAAATGACAGCCACCAGAATTACCAATAAGAAAAACAGTGAGCGCGTTGGAAATATCAAAACTCGCTAAGTCGGGCGCTGGGTATAGAAGGTTATAAGTTATACCAGCATCAGCAGAAATATAGAAACCATAATAAGTGGAAGGAGCGTACGTTGAGTACCCTATTATATAAATACTATCGTGAGATAGAATTTTTATTGCCAGAGGCTCAATTGAGCGTTCTTCTTCGTAAATTATCTCGGGATATGTCAACCAACTATTTCCACAATCAGTGGTTCGCCAAATTTCTCCACTCCCAATCTCCCTTGATGCCTTACCATTACAAATCAATAATTTATCGTCTGTCTGGCACACCGACATCACAGTTGTTCGATATCTCGGCCTAATTCCGTTGTAAGTAATCCCATAAGGGTTAATAAAATTGGGCGAGCGAAATAATCCCTGTTGGGATTTAATAATAAAGAGACCATCAACATTTGGTGAAGAAGAAAGATATGCAAAATCTATAGGTGGCCACCCTACTGCGGGTTGGAAGGGTATCCAGGTTTCTCCTTCATCAATTGAATAGTCCATCGGACTAGCGTGACCGTGAGGCATTACTGCAATTATTGTATCAGGCGAAGTTAAGGAAATTGATAAATGTGCCCAACGCTCACTATCACCAGAGGTTAACGTAAGGTGCCAATTAGTTCCGCCGTTTGTTGATTTATAGACATACCCACAATTTGATGGTAGGAAGATTGAACCAACACAAAAAACTATATTAGGGTCTCTGGGCGATACATCAATATCTGTGATCACTGTATCCGCGAAGCCAAGGTATTGCCAGGTATTACCAGCATCTACGCTTTTCCATAGTCCAATGTTCCATACTCCAATGCTCCAATGACTAGCATAGATTGTCTGCGGAAAGAACGGGTCAATCTCAATGCACCTCACTCCATTCGGCGGTTGTGGTGTTATTTCAACCCAGGTATAACCAAGATTGGTGCTTCTTATTATTTTGCCACCTGAAATTGCATAGATATAATTGGAATTATTCCGGTCGATTGCCAATTTCTCAGTTCCTTGTTGTCAATTGGTAAGAACCCAAGGACCACCATTTACACAACAATAAATACCATCAGCAGTCGCAGTAAAGATACAATAAGTTGTGCCACTTTTGCCAATCTTTATATCATAGAATTCAGTCTGAGGATGTCCGGTTATCTGCCAGGTTTGTCCATTGTCTGTTGAGACATAAAGAAAGGAATCTGAACTCGCATAAATCTCAGTGAACGGCGGCGGACAAAAATCTGCTGCCCGTGAATAACCACCCGGTGGACCACCAATGCTTGTCCATAAATCTTCACCGCAAAAAAGCGGGTTTAAAAGGACAAGGCTTAATAATATTGAAACCAAAATTGTTCTCTTCATTTTAATCCTCCTTTTTGAAGCAAATGATTATTCTTTTTCGTCCATCTGAAGATGGACACTACATTGTGCGATAAATCGTCCCGCTACAATTAATATTAAATTTGTAGCAGTCGGATTTATCCACGAACAGATAGATTTTAGCACTATATTTTTCGGCTCCGGTGCCGCAGGATTGGTCGCAAGGCTAAAGCCTTGCCCTACATCCAGGCCGCAGGATTGGTCGCAAGGCTAAAGCCTTGCCCTACATCCTGGTCGGAGCATTTCAAACAAACCTTACAAACTCCGCATAGAAAATGCCAAAAGAATCT
>JBNAVN010000116.1:0-3552 GCA_049700315.1 bacterium | reverse complement strand
CAGGTATCTCAATACTCACATTCTTACCGAACATCACTGTATAATTTCTCCACTTTTGTAGAATTTCATTTGCTTTACTGCTTTTTAACATCTGATAGTTATTGTCAATCTCCTGGCACAAATCATTATATACCATCATTTTATCCAATCTTTTTTTTGTTTCAATAAAGATTGAACTTGCAATCTCTTTTAATTCCTCAGGAAATTCCACTATATTTAAGTTTATCCCGATACCAACTATAACCGCAGTATCAACAGTCTCAACAAGAACACCGCCAATCTTTTTTCCATTCAAAAGAATATCATTGGGCCATTTTATCCCAGGGAGAATATCATAGTTATTATTGAATGTCTCGCAGATTGCTACACCAGCAAGGATAGGAATCAATAGTGGTTTTTCTGTAAATAATATTACCGAAAGATATAATCCACCTTCAGGAGAATACCATTGACGGTCAAGTCTTCCCTTACCATTGGTCTGAATATCGGCCAGAACCACGGTTCCATCTTTTGCATCATTAAGAAGGTTTTTGGCATATTCATTCGTTGAATCAACCTCATCAAGATAGTAAAGTTTGGAACCAATGGTCATTTGGTTAAATGGTAGTTGGTTAAATGGTTAAATTTAAGTTTCTGTTTTCCTAAATATCATTACCACCACGGTTTTGTCATTGCCGCCCATACTTGAAATCATTCCAAAAGGTTTTTGGGGATCGATCTTTACCTGACAATCACCGGCCTTACCAAGCAATTGATGAACAACATCAACCGCCTGCCTGACACCTGTAGCACCGGTTGGATGACCATAACCAATAAGACCACCAGTTGTATTCGTTGGGATAATACCACTACTCTTTGTCTTGCCTTCTTTCACAAAATCCGCACCTTCACCATAACCGGCAAATCCTGCAGACTCTACTGCCATTATCCCGGCAATGGTAAAACAATCGTGGACATCAAGTACACTCAAATCCTTTGGGTTTATGCCAGCGCGTTCATAAGCCCTTTTTGCTGCTATTTCGCAGGTCGTGAGTTTTGTCAAATCAGGTGGTGGAGTTGTGATATTGTCCTGCACCTGGGCAAAGGCAACAATTTCAACCGCATCTTTTTTATCAATACCAATTTTTTTCAATCCTTCTTCTGAGGTAAATATCAAGGCACTCGCACCGTCTGAAACCTTTGAGCAATCATAAACATTCAAAAATTCACAGAATGCCTTGGCATTTGGCTTGGTCATACCCAGCGCAAATAAATCAGGAACCGCATTGTGATATTCCTGTGCCTTGGGATTCTTTCTCGCATTCTCAACTGCATTCACATACCACTGTGCCATTGCCTCTCTTGTTTTCTGTTCACCAAATTTTTTCATATATGCACCAGCACGTTGAGAAAACTGATCCGGGAAAAAGTAGGCATGACCTTTTTTTCTTTCCCCTGAATACCAGCCTGCACCTGCAAGATAATCAGCACAATACAATGCCTTAACTGTGTTCTGGACTTCTACACCAATACACAAAACAACATCAGCAAGTTCAGAAAGGATATTTTTTACTGAAGTAACCAATGCAAGGCCACCTGAATCACAGGCACCTTCAACATGGATACATGGTTTATACTGGAATGATTGATGGACATAAGGGAAAAAACCACCAAGATTTCCCTGTCTGCAGAATCTATCCGCCACAAAATTTCCAATCACACCTTCATCAATGTTTTCAGGATTTTTGATCTGTTCAATCGCACCCAGACCCGCTTCTTTAATATAATGTTCAATACCCGGCCTGGGTTTTTTGGGATGAAATTCTTTTCTTCCTGTGCCTAAGGCAATCGTATTATATCCGGCACAGGCATATATTTTTTTCCTCAAAAAAGGCATAAAACCTCCCTTATGGAAACGGCTAAATGCCTAAACACCTAAAATTTAGGTAATTTAGGAAATTTAGACTTTTGAGAATTTTCTTAAATGTAATCATTTATCGGTCCATATATCCAGTAAAATCCATTGGTCAATACTGCATTAACATCCTCAGGTGAACTGGCAACAT
The DNA here is from genome assembly GCA_049700315.1 of bacterium. Classification (GTDB taxonomy): domain Bacteria; phylum Hydrothermota; class Tepidihabitantia; order SM23-42; family JAOAFX01; genus JAOAFX01. The sequence goes on along the minus strand of JBNAVN010000116.1, from coordinate 1,507 downwards.
TCTGTTTTACAAGATTCTCTGCAATCTCCTTGGTCCTTTTCAAATAGTTCAGTGCAAGTTCTGCACCCATTGTGTTCATTTTTTTCAAGTTGGAAAAATGAGCTCTCAATTTTTCTTCTTTGTTTTTATCACCGAGCAATGCCTTCCAGGGTGCAAATCCTTCAGGAAGAGGTCCGAGTTGCTTATCAAGTTTCTTTTTCCAATCATCAGTGATAATAAAATATTCACCCTTTTTCAGGTCATAAATTCCAACCGGACGATTTTTGTCATATTTTAAGAAACCATCTTTCTGCGAACCATCAGGATACTGACCGCCTCGTATTCCATTTTTCATCATCTTATCTATGAGTTTGTGTCTTAAACTGCCATCACCAAGATGTGTTCTCATCACCTTAAGAATACACTGGAATACATCAACTCCCACATAGTCAATCAATTGAAAGACTCCCATGGGTCTCAAAAGAAAATCCTGACTAACCCGGTTCATTATATAAATCGCGCCTGGCACTTTATACTTTCCTTTCAATCGCAAAACTTCATCAAGGGCAAAAAGTCCATCGCGCATAAAATGCCCATTGCCAATAAAACCTGAAATGTCATTTGCTGGCACAAGAATTTTGCGGAGACGCTTACCAAGTTCATTTGCGAGCTCCTTCAACTCAACCTTTGTATGTTGTGAGCATATTACTTCAACAAGTTTTTGCACCACAGGTGGATTATAGAAATGATAGCCGATCAATCTACCATCAAGACCTGATTTTTCATCAAGATAACCTATCGGAATGCTTGAAGTATTTGTCAAAAACAAAGTTTCTTTTGAAATCATTTTCTTCAATGCTTTATAAGTTTTTATCTTTGTCTTCTCATCCTCAATTATCGCCTCAAAAATCAAATGGCTATCCTTTGCAAGAATCAAGTCAGTACCAAAATTTCCAAGTTTCATTCCATCATTTACATAGGCATCAACAATCTCTGCATTTTCTACAAGGTCAGCGCGGTCTTTATACTTGTCTCTGAGTGATACAATGGTTTTCTCAGCGGTCCTTACAAATTGTGCCCTAAGATAATCGCGTAAACCGTCCAGTCCTTTTTCACTCACGTCAATTAGATTTAAGCGATATATCTTATCCGGATTTTCAAATTTCAATCTTAACATCTCCTGAGCAATCAATGCCGCAATACCACTGCCCATCTTACCTGCAGCACCGATTACCGAAACATTCTGAAGCCTTTCATCCAGGTTCATTAAAACCTCCCTTCAATAAAAAAATTATCAACTTATGTGTTAACAAAATGCAAGCTAACAAAACTAACAAGAAGCCCGAAAATGTTAAATTTTTATGCCTGATAAAATATTGCACATTAATTCTAATTAAAATAATTGAAAAGTCAACAAGCCGATTAAAACATTGGTTAAATGGTTAAATAACAAATAGCCATTTCCGTAGGAGCGGTTTCCTAACCGCGATAATAATCCTTTCACCCCATTTCTGTAGGAGCGGTTTCC
>JBNAVN010000115.1:0-3577 GCA_049700315.1 bacterium | reverse complement strand
ATAGCTTACTCTGTTCAATTAGATCTTTTTGGCAGTGCAGTAGCAACTGAACAGGCAGATTGCTGGCGAGCAATAATATTTGGATTTAAACTGTGGAAAGCATGGGGCTATAAGTTTCCCTAATGAAATTGGTAAAGAATAGAAAATTCGTTTTCGTCATCATTGCTGTTTGTCTAGGTTGTGTCATTCGGACTCATACTTCATTAGTGATACCTAACGGAGCCAGATTGAAAATTGAAAGTAGTTATGATGAGATAACATATCTCTATGATGTTTATGCACTATATATCCAAAATGTTGATATAGAGACGACCCTTACTCATTATGATTCAATCTCCAGTCTAATGACTATTATTTTAGTTCCTGGTAGTAGAAAAACTGTTTTCTTTTTAAGTGGTACCTTCGCACCTATACCACATTCAACGGCGGGTGCCGAACGATTTTCTCTATTTATGGCACTCAATTCATTTAATCTTAATGATACAATTTATTTTACATTTGATAACATAACGGCCTTTTTCTTTTATGAAAAACTTTACAGTGGTTTATTACAAAATGGTTTCGCGACAGAATTAGACGGTTATTTAGTTATTAATCAAATTAATGGTGATACATTGTCTGGATACATAAAGATTAATGGCGAAGCGGTTGGTGTCTATTTTTCTCCAATCTCTAATGTGCATGACTTCCATGTTAGAAGTTGGATTAGCGGTCAGATTGAGTTTAGAGCTAACAAAAAGACACCTGAAGGAAAACAAAAAATTATTGCTAAAATTCTTGTGCCGCGACAAACACAAATAGAACATAAGAGATGAACAAAAAATCAGGGTGTCTAGCGTGAGTTTTCGAAATAACATCTTCTGAATTTATTTCATTCAGGGGGTGGCAAAATGGTATCATCCATGAATAAATTGCAATCTTTTGGATGATTTTATTATGTTCCAGTATGGGAATATAAATAATTCCTATACTGGAAATAAGGAAATTTTCATTATAGGTAAAGAAAAGACAAGATACATCAAGGTATTGGGAATGCTAAAGGTGGTGCATAACTTCAAGCAGAGCGATGATGGGGGTTTCAGGGGAACTCCCCTGATGTATCTTGTTCATTGCTTGCCTCCTTCTTGTTTAGTATGTTAACAAATATATTCAAAAAATGGGGGGGCAAGCAAAAAGTAGCAAATTGCTTCAAAAATCGGGGTTTAGAAGGATTTGGGTCAAAAGATTTTTGACAGTACCGCATCCAATATTAGGAGGTTTTATGAGCAATGACCCATGGGTCTGGATTGGTGCATTTTTGACGCTCGGAATTCTCTCTTTTCTATATAAAGAGAATCCATTTTATAGATTCTGTGAACATCTATTCGTGGGTGTCGCAAATGGTTATGCAATTGCCGTTACCTGGCATCTTGTGCTTATCCCAAGGCTTATTATGCCCTTGCAAGGGGGAAATTATCTTGTGCTCATTCCAATGCTAATCGGCATTCTCTATTTCTGCAGGTTCATTCCCAAAATATCCTATCTTGTCCGTATTCCAATTGCAGTCGCATTGGGATTCTCCTCAGGGATAAGTATCCCGGCAATCATCCAGGCAGATGTCATAAAACAGATGCAGGGCACGGTTATTTATCCCCATCTCTTTGTAAATTGGCAACAGGGGCTCTGGGCAGTTTTGATATTCATTGGTGTAATTGCAACAATCTTCTTTTTCTTCTTCTCAAAAGAGCATAAAGGAATTCTCAAACCCATCTCTTATATCGGCATAATCTTTATAATGGTTGGTTTTGGCGCCTCATTTGGCTATACCGTGATGGCGCGCTTAAGTCTTTTGATTGGTCGTCTCCAATTTCTACTAGGCCCCTGGCTTGGACTCATTAAGTAGAGGAATCTTGTCAAAAACAAGGGGCGGGCAAAAAGCCCGCCCCATTCTTTACTTGTTTACTCGATTGAGATGAGGATTAGTGAACCACGACCATCGTTTTTGTAGAATTCCCCTGGTTCGTCTTAAGCACCGCAAAATAGGTACCATTGGCAAGTTCTGAAGTATTCAGGTTGACTGTCCATACACCAGGTGATTTATTTCCATTAACAAGTGTCTTCAGCAAACGACCATCTGCACTATAGAGTTTGAGTGAAACATTGCCAGATTTAGGAAGTGCATAGACAATACCGGTCTCATTGCGCACAGGATTGGGTCTGATATTGAGGGCAAGTTTCTTTGGCGTTTCGGTCCTGTTTTCAGCAATACCCACAATTGGATTCCTGCCAACATACCAGCGAGCAGGAGTCGCAGCTCCTCCATTATTGATGTTCCAGTAGAGATCCAGCAATGGATCTGCGATAGCACAGCCAAATGCAAAGAATAATTGTCCATTTCCTGCGGAATCAAGCCTCTTTGAAATCTGCCATAGACAGTTGTTGTGGTCCGTAATATTACTGGTCAGGTTTCTTGGTGTTGACCAGGTAACACCATTATCCGCGGAATAGTTGTAATAGACATCCCAGAATGTATACTGACCTGTGCCACTGCGTGGCTGACCAAATAACGCCACCACATAATTACCTTCTGCAGCAACTGTTGGATAGAAATTCCGTGCATCGGTTGCAGTATTGCCCACTTCTATACAATCGGCACCTGAAGCCGTGGAAACATAGACCTTACCACGATAAGGATAATTGCCTGCACCATAATCATCACCATGCCAGTTATCAAAAATCAGAATCGGATTACCCGCATCGGTAACCGCAAGCTGGGTAAAAGCAATGACATTGTTGGTCGGATATGGGTTGGGCCAGACCATATTATAGGTGAATGGCCCCTGCCAGTTGATTCCATCGGTCGTGGTCTTGTAATAGATATTCAAGTTGTCATCATAATAGAACAGATATGCAATCCCACCATTGATGTCAAATCCCCAGTAATGGGCAACTGCCGGGGCAACGATACCGTTAGCGCGCATAGTATCAAGCTGATAATTCCAGGTGCTCCAGCGGATATTGTCATCTGTATCCACACCAATGAAGAGGATGTCGTTATTTGGTAGTTGTTTGCCAATGTTCTTGTGGGTGTTGAGGTCGCCAGGTCCCACATCTACCGCTGAATCCCAATAACTTGAAAACCATGCACCACTCTCATACTGTGCACCCATTCCACCCCAGGCACCACCGATAAGATATGGAAATGAGATATGGGGTCCATAGGTGATGCCATCGCCTGAGGCAATTGAGGTTGGATACCTTGCAGGACCCAATCCCCCACTATAGACACTAATATCAGTTACATAAAATGAGAATGCACTATCGCTCTGCCAGACATCAAGATTTCCGCCCGTTATAAAGTTCCTGCAGGTAAACAGAAGCCCACCAACTACAGGGTTATATGCCAGGCACTCGTGCATTTGAGTCCACATTGAGTATTCACCCGTTGAGGAATCTACGGGTATAATATGGGCACGGCCATTTACTACATTTACTATGGGCATAGATGGATTATAATACCCAGTGCCCATATCAATCTTTGCCTTATCAATCTTTGCCGGCAGTGTGACCGCCTGAATAATGCCAGCAAATAACAAAA
>JBNAVN010000114.1:0-3584 GCA_049700315.1 bacterium | reverse complement strand
CTGGATATGAAAGAAAAAATTGCTATTGTTTTATGCAGCGTATTAATTCAACTAAATGCTGATATCTGGATAGAAACTTCTCAGTCAGATTTTGCTGACGGAATTTACGAAAGGAATATCTATTCTTCAAATCACGCAAATGGTGCAGTGGAATTTGTTCCAAGAACAGATCTCAACAGCGATGGATTTATAGAACTATTTACTTCAGACAGAGACGGTCCTAATATCAAAATCTACTGGGGTAGTATGAGTGGTTATTCGCCAGGTAATTGTATGTTGTTTAATACCTCTGGCGGCGGAAATTGTGACGCAGCAGATTTGAATTGTGATGGATATGCAGATTTCATAGTAACACACCGGTTTGAAAGTATTAGAATATACTGGTGTTCACCTACAGGCCCAAATCCCGGTAATTACTTTGAAATTTCTCCTTTAAATTCAGAATCCTGCTTCCCAGCAGACTTTAATAAAGATGGATATATAGATATTGCGGTGGGACTGCGTACAAGCGGATACGGTTCAATTTTCTGGGGAAGTGCCATGGGTTATAGCTATAATAACCGAACCGATTTACCAAGTTATAGTGGTGAGCACAATATTGAGGTTGCTGATTTTAACAAAGATAACTGGCTTGATGTTCTTTTTGTATATGCCACAGATGCCTATAGAATCTACTGGGGGAGTAATGCAGGATTCTTGCCTTCAAATTTTACACAATTACAAGGGCTTACAGGTTGCCATGGTTCTTCTGTTGCTGATTTAAATAATGATAGTTTCCTTGATTTGGTCTTCACATTCTGGTATGAACCCCAATCTTACATTTATTGGGGCAGTCCAACAGGCTATTCTCCGGGGAATATGCAGGTATTAAATCCCGGGTATTGTTATGGTGGCAGTTCAATAGCCGATATGGATAACAATGGATTTTTGGATATTGTGTATCATCGGGGCGGATATGGAGTTCATTATCAAGAAATATACTGGGGAAGTTCAACTGGATACTCTGATAATGACACAAGCAATATTGGAATAGAAATTGAAGCCTCGGGCGGGACTATTGGTGATTATAATTTTGATGGTCATCTTGATATTTTCAGTAATACAATAACACCTGGTACATCAAGTTATATATTCTGGGGACCTTCTTTTACAACAAATACTACATTGCCTGTCACTTACGACCATCATGCGATGTTTCGTGAAATTGGGAATGTTTATAATCGCAAATATTACGAGGATTATATTTCTTCGGTATTTGATGCAAATGAAGAGGTTGACTGGGGAATTGTTGACTGGGATGATAGCCTGCCACCGGGAACCATTATTTCATTCTTTGTCCGCAGTGGTAATACACCAAACCCTGATAATTCCTGGTCAGACTGGGATTCTTTGGGCAAGAATGATGACATTCCGGATAGTTTGAATTCAAGGTATCTCCAGTATCGGGCAAGATTGAAATATACCAATCCTGCTTATCTGCCATATCTATATGAGGTTAGAATAGGTTATGGTCCAGCAGTTAAGTTAATCCTTGAGCCGAATTATGCAGATTCTACACTGCCTAATCTTAGAATTGATTATAATATCAGGGTGATAAATATTGGTATTGGGCTTGATACGGTTGATTTAATTTATCAGCATAATACAAACTGGCAGATTGGATTATTTGATTCTACCGGCACAAATCCCTTGATTGACCATAATAACAATTCAATCCCGGATGTGATTGTGAATATCAATGATACCGTGCGGATTGTCTTGGGTGTTACGCCGCCATCAAATGCCCAGGGTGGTGATGTGGATTCATTGAGACTTATTGGTAATTCAAATATCAATCCGGCGCTCGTTGATACCGCCTTTATTACCACAAAGATCCGAAAAATCGTTGCAATTTTAGTTGAGCCAGACCAGGTTGGCTGGACGGTTGCGGGTGTGCCAAAGGGTTATGATTTATGGGTTTATAATCAGGGGACAAATCGTGATACTGTTGACTTATACTACAATCATAACAAGCCCTGGGGGGTTGCACTTTTGGATTCTTCGGGCGCTATGCCTTTGACTGATCACAATAATAATGGTTATCCTGACCTTTGGGTCAATCATTCAGATTCAGTGCGATTTAAACTTGTAGTATATTCACCTGATACTGCATCTTCAGGTATTGCTGATACATTGGTATTGACCGGTCGTTCCAGTTTGAATCCTGCTATTATGGACAGTGCCCGGATAATTACAATCATTGAGGGTATGGGTGCAATCATCATCTTTCCTGACCAGCAATTAACTGGCTTGCCCGGCAACTGGATAACCTTTCCGCTTTCCTGTCGGAACAATCAAAACTTTATAGATACGATTGATTTAAGGTATATTGATAGATTGAATTATAGTTATCAACTTCTGGATTCATTGGGCAATCAATTGGTTGACCATAACAACAATGGTCTTGTTGATTTGCCTGGGGTTGGTCCATCAGGTAATGAAGAAGATTTTAACTTAAGGGTTTTGATTCCATCAAATGCCGCTTCAGGGACAAGGGATACAATCTTGATTTTTGGTTATTCGGGTCAGGATAGCACAGTGCGTGATTCATCTATATGTGTTTTAACCGCAGGCACGGTTGCCCAGTTAATAATTGAGCCTGACCGGAGCGATTCAGGAAGTTGTGGTGATTCTATAGACTATCTTTTGTGGGTAGAAAATTTGGGTAACGCCCAGGATGTGATTGATTTGGTGTTAATTGGTGCGGATTTCAATTATTCTTTAAGGGCGCTTAATGGTAGTTTATTGACCGATACGGATGGTGATGGTCTGGTGGATTTGGGTCTGCTTAATGCGTTTGGTGGTTGTGAGAGTCTTTTGGTGCGGGTTGGGATTCCGCAGGTGAATCAGGGGGTTATTGATACTCTTGTTGTGCGGGCATATTCCAGCAACAATTCTGCGGTTTATGATGATGCGGTATTAAGAACAAAGAGTTTGGGTGGGGTCTGGGGATTAACAATAGACCCGGATCAGACGAATCGGGTTGAGGTTGGGCAGGCGATAAGTTATCCATTACAGGCAATATTACAGGCGAATTTGACGGATGTGGTGAACATTAAAAGTGGCAGTGTAGTTAGTGGTTGGCGGGTTGAGATGCGGGATAATAATGGGGATCTACTGATTGACAATAATCAGGATGGTTTAATTGATTTAGGGTTTGTTAGTCCCAATATTCCGAAGGATTTCAGGGTTGTGGTATATGCGCCTGAGACATTTAACTGGACTGGGTTATTGGATACTCTAATTTATTTTGATTTAATTATTTATGGTGAGTGTAGTATGCGTTCCGAGATAAGGGATAGTGCGTTAATAAGAACTTATCTTGTGCCACCATTTGAGGTGCACAATTTCAGGAATCCATTCAAGGGTCAGACTCAGTTTATCTTCAGTTTGCCTAAAGATGGCAGGGTGAGTTTGCAGATTTTTACCCGTGCTGGTGAGTTGGTGCGGAAGTTGATTACTCGGCGCCATTATGATTTTGGGATTCACTATTATCCCTGGGATGGCAAAAATGATGCGGGACAGAGATTGGCGCCTGGAGTTTA
>JBNAVN010000113.1:0-3596 GCA_049700315.1 bacterium | reverse complement strand
AAAGAATTAGAGAGTGTTCCTTATCATACTGCTCCCAATAGAGCATTGTATTGGGGTTTACTGGAATATCCGTAATATCATTCCTAATTCCCGGAACCGGGCCAACCCAGTGTTGTCCCTCACCACTATCACCTTGAGGATTGATAATCAATCTCACTGAATCACCCTGCGCAACAAAATTCATATAGAAGTTGGGGTCTCCGTAAGTCGGGTGGACTGGAAATTTCTCTGCATGCCAAGTCTCAAGTATCGGGAAACTATCCAGAACCGCAATATCATCAATATATCCTTCAAAATATCCAGTCTCAACATCGCTTGAGTCATCGTAAATCAAATGAATCTCGCTTATCGTCTCACAGACCGCGGGATTAAATGTAAACACATACTGACACCACTGCCCTTTTGGTGCTTTATGCAACGCCGGATGAATTCGCTGACCAGTCTGGTCCAAGATATAACCAAACTTATTCCAACCTCTTAAAATCTGGCCATCTTTTGTATAGGCATCCATACAGATATGACCTGAATCTGTAGGCGCCTGCTCTATCCAAAGCCAGAAAGAAAAATATGTAGAATCGCTCACAATAAAATCATAAGGAAAGACCTTGAAGACTACATAACTATTCTGGGTCGTTGCAGTATCTGTGCCCCAGATTTTGAACATAAAATTGCCGGTATGGGGCCAACAACCATTCATCCCACCACTCACCCTTACAGCCCCAGCATCTATCACACCCTGACTCCCCACAATCACATTCTCAAGGCAACCGGGGTCAGTCCATTCAAAACCTGAATATTCAAAATATTTTGTGCTAAAACAGGCATCAGATTCATCCCTTGCACGATTGCCACTCGCATCAGAAGCAACAACCCTTATTTTATACTGTTCAGACCATACTGGTACTGTCCACTCACAAGAATTCTGATTTGCCGGCAGATTTACCGCAATTGTATTCCAGGTCTGGCCTCCATTCGTTGAATATAGGACACTATCAATCCTTCCCATCTTCACATTGTCTGTAGTATACCAATAGATTTGAATCCTCTGCTCAACCAAGAGACTCTCACCACCATTTGGATAAGAAACCATTACCTGCGGGGGCATCGTATCAATCAATAGATTCAGATTATCAAACCACGCCTCACCAACAAATGCAGGATTGCCAAACATCATCACCCGAATTGTATCCTCATAAGAACGGGTCGTCAAAGAATCACAAACATAGGTCCAATCACTATTCCCGGACATATATCCAAAATCTCTGTGGTGATTCGTATCTGGATGTGCATGCCAGACCCCAAATGCCAAATTCGCATAACCAGCACTTGCCTGGGTTTTGATATAACCACAAAGCCAGTATTTTCTATTTGGCAGAACTGGAATTTTTTCCTGATAAAAACCGAAATAACTTGCTGGTGCACTACGAGCGATATGCGCAGAAAACTGCCCATTCTGCACCTCATGCCAGTCCGCCTCAAATAAGTCACCTGTGCCATAAGTAGTCCATAAATAAGGCTTATCCTCAGAGACCTCTTCAAAATTCGGATTGAAGAGAAGTTCTTTTGTAGTTGTAAATGGTCCAACCTCTCTTGCACACCGCATCCCAGCACCATCATAGGCCTCTATCTTTATCTTTAATCCAGAAACAGTTGTATCAGGCACAACCCAGTCTAACTGATACACAGAGCCTGATAAATCACCACCAATCTGGGTATAGGTATTGCCATTATCAAGGCTGTAATAGACCCGATGCTTAACAACACCAATATTATCTGATGATGTCCACTTGATTTGCAAAGGCAAGCCCGCACGCAACCGCTGACCCAAAATTTCTTCTGTTTTCGGATAGACAATCTCCAATTCTGGCACTACTCTTATCTTTGCAGTATCAATCTTATAAGGCACATTATCACCCTCGGTCCAGATTAAAGAAATATATTCACCATCAAAACAACCCTGCGGGAATTTTGACTTTGCCGGCGTATTCTTCACACAAATTGGCATTGACCAACCAGTACCGACCTTCTCCTGATAATAAATATTCCAATTATTGTTGGTCCATAATGCATATAATACAATGTTTGAGGTAATTATCTGACCGCAACTGGCAAGAGTATCTATTTCAATTGTATCAGCAACTATCCACTCATAGTGCCAGGTATTACCATCTTTTACTGAATACGCAAGATAAGTATCATGAAGTCCATAACCGCCCCCAGCATAGCTCATCTCTGGCATATTGCTAACAATATAGGTTTTATTATTTTCACGCTTTAATGAAAGATGAGAAACATAATACCCTATCCATGGTACAGGGACTCCTTCTTGCGCTGACCAAGCATTTCCAATACGCTCACGATAACAAACCCTAAAACTGTCATTATACCACGCAACAAAGAGATTTCCCTGCTCATCCTTATCCATTGCTGGATAACATATATTAGAGCCAGCATAACCAAGAGTGATTGTATCACCCGATTGATAGGTGCTACAATTAAAGGTCAGGTATTTGACAAATGGCGCTTCAATGAAAACTAAATGCACTGTATCACCAACTACCTTAAAGGTGAATGGGAAAAATGGTGGTTCTGCTTGGTCAAACCCTTTTGTGTAAAGTCCGATTGAATCTATCCAGGCATTGGAATCTGCATCAAAATAAGCCATACCGATACAACTGTACCATCTATAAATCGTTTTGGGCGAGGTCATGGTAGAAACAATTATTGGCAAACCATCTTGATTTATATCCACCTGACTAAAACCCGCCTTCCAAAAGCCAACCCCGGGCTGACCCTTGTAACAAGCCGCTTGTATCCCCTGCCAGTCAAGACCATTGTTTGATTTACTGCCCATTATTAAACTCTCGGCCGCATAGGTCATATAATACAAATTGTTATTGGCATCATAAATAACCTTGGGCTGATATGCGGTGGCTGAATCCCTTGAGGAGATAAGGTGCGGATATGCGGTCGCTCCATAAACATTGGTAAAACCTGAATAACCGGCCGGGGCCTGACTCGTATGGGCACGCACCTTATAATAATAGGTGCTACAAGGCTGGATATTTTGATTATCTATATAATGGATACGAACATTAGAACCGGGAGTATCGGGCAATGTTGCATGACAATGCCAGCCTTCACCAGCACCAGCGCGCCAGACCTCAAAAAAGTCCTCTATATTGGACATATCAACAAACGAAACTGTAATCTCATTAGAGCCAGTGGCATAGACATGAAGCTCACAATAGGGTGGATTGATTTTTGGTATCCGCACCTCAATCGTGTTGGAAAAGTCTGAATAGTACCGTTGCCCCTGAAATGTGCCATAACTCCTCACTTTGTAATAATAAACTGTATCCCGCATCACATTCGTATCATAGAAACTCTTTGACCCAGGACCCCAATACCCCTGGGCAATCACCTGCCAGGTGCCTGTGCCCTTTAATCTCCTCTGCACCTCATAATTTGGTGCAAGCCCCTTCCAATCCAGCCCAACCCTTGCCTCATCACGGGCAAAACAATACAAATCATAAGGGGCATTGAGGCGGATGGTGAAGTAATCACTGACACAATCTACCTTTGTGAAATTATCC
>JBNAVN010000112.1:0-3767 GCA_049700315.1 bacterium | reverse complement strand
TACTGGCAGCAAAATTTACTTGACAGAACGCCAGCAATCGGCTATAAATTAACAAATGGACCGGGCAACTGCAGTCTCAACATCCCGGAGGTATATAATTAGATTAACCGATATAAATTAAACAAGGAAGTTTGATGAGCGACTGGTATTCTGACTGCCGAAACTGGTACCGCCATTACTTTAATATTGAAGCACCATTTGAACATCAACAACAAATTTGGGAACTATTTTTTAATAACCAATTTCCGGTGCTTCTGCGGGCACCTACCGGCTCCGGTAAAACCGAGGCGATTGTCGCACCATTTTTAAAGCAATTTGAAACAAAACAATTTCCGGTAGCACCAAGACTGATTTATGTGTTACCGATGCGGGCGCTTGTTAACAGTATCCACAGCCGGATTGAGGCTTATGCGCAGAAAATTTCCCCCGCAATCTCCGTTAAGGTTCAGCACGGGGATATGCCGGATGCACCATTTTTTATCGGCGACATCATAGTTACCACGCTGGATCAATTCGTTTACGGCTTGGCAAGAGCCAGTCAGCAGGTTGGTCGTCATATTGACATACCCGCAGGGGCGATTGCTTCATCCCTGGTTATTTTTGATGAAGCGCATATGTATCGAGATGGATTCACTTTTTCTATAATGAGAGCGGTAGTGGAAATATTGCAGAAGAGTCATATTCCATTTGTTGTAATGACCGCAACTATGCCTGAGAGTTTGGAAAATAGTCTATTTGAGGACCAAGGGCTTTTCAGCGAAATTCAAAAAATAAGAGGTCAAGATTATATAAATAGCACTGTCCAAATAAGTTTTGAAGATGAGCCATTGTATCAGGATGAAAGGGTAAATATCTCCGATAACCTACTATCTAAAATTCAATCTAAAAAAACCCTTATAGTTCTAAATCAGGTAAAAAGGGCACAAAAGGTTTATGAGGAAATAAAAAGACATTTAGATTTGTCCGATGAGAAAATTGTTTTGCTCCATTCAAGATTTACAAGAAAAGACCGCGAGGAACATGAGAAAAAAGCACTATCATTAATTCCCCATAAAGAAAACGGGAAGGTAATAATCCCAGAAGGTGCTGGAATCGTTGTTTCAACCCAAGTGCTTGAGGCTGGGATTGATTTTTCAGCGGAACTTCTTCTTACCGAACTTGCACCCGCAGACTGCCTTGTTCAAAGAGCAGGTAGATGTGCGAGGTATTATGGAGAAGAAGGAGAGATGATAATAGTACCAGCAGAAGATAAAGGGAATTTGCCATACGAAAAAGAGCACTTAGAGAAAACTTTTGAATGGCTACAGAAGAAGGAAAATGTTAACATAAAAAATTTTGATGAGGTTTGCTCATTTGTTAATGAAACTCTTGATTATGAGGCAAGCGATTATGAGGCAAGGGATACATTGGTTGACCTATATGAATGTGTTTTATATGCTGATAGAAAACCAGAAAATATTCAGGTAAGAAAAAGTAAGCCTGTTACTTTAGTCGTAGTAGATATAGATATACCAGAAGGAGGCGGTGAAAAGGTAAGAAAAAGGAGAGAAGAGGTAAGAAAAGGGATAGAAGATATTTTGAAAGAAAACCCATCAATTATCAGAGAGAATTCTATGGATATAGATACCGGTATTGCGTGGAGCCTCTTTAAAGATAAAAATCGTCCTATACAGTGGGAAATACAATGGAGATACAACTTTGAAAAAGAAACTAATAAACTGTCCGTCATTGATTTATTTAAAAGCGAGAAAAGCCCAGATGAGGAGGATGCAAGGATAGGACCATTTAGAACTTATATTCTTAATAAAAAGTATTACAAAAAAGATATGGGGATTGAAAAAGATGTCAGCTAGATTATTTAGTGCACCTGAAGAATTTTATATAGAACATATTAAAAAAGCATTGGAGAAATTTGAAACAGTTTATCCCTTCTTTGAAAAGACAATTTTAAGGATTTTTAATCTAAAAGATGCCGCTGTTTCCAAACCCATATTATGGCAGATGATTTTATTCCACGACATTGGAAAACTAACACGAAAATGGCAGGAAAATTTGGGCACAAACAAAAAACTTCCCTCCCATGCTCCAATTGGTGCCGGGTTTCTTTATAAAAAATTCACAAACGAAAATATAGATGAAAATTTAAAAAATGCAGTGGTTTTTGCAGTGGCTATTCATCATACTGACAGCGGACTTCTTGGAGATAACATTGAAAAACCTGATGTCCAGGCAATAACTGATGGAATACTTAATTTTGATGGAAATATAATCTGGCATAACGAAACGAGCAAATTAGATAGTGATTATTTTCCCCGTGAGGCTAACGATCTCAAAGTTGGAGACCTAAAGGAAATGGCAAGAGGCTTAAGGGTCTGGGCTAAAGGGTGCGAATTATTGGAACAACACCACAGAAGACTTCAGGCATCTCTCGTACATCATATTCTTAAACTTTGTGATATTTCTTCAGCCGTCGCGCGAAAGGAGTATCAAAGAGAGGATGACAAGGACTATTATGGTGGATGGTTGATGGTTGAGAATATCAAAAAGTATGTAGATGCAATCAGTGGAAGGATAAAGCCATGAGCATAAGCCTCTATACCCCCGCAACTGGTTTTCCTGATTTAGAAATTAAGATTGCCTATGGGCTGGCACGGGTGGGGATTGAGGCTGGGTGTGAGTTTCATATCGTCCCTCAGCAAGGTTTTTATCAAATTGAGCTTGATAATTTTTCATCAGACAAGATTAAACAATCATTCTTAATGACTCTTACAAGACTTTTATCTTCTGATAGATTTTTTGATTTAGGGGTAAAGGCAAAAGATAAAGGAAAATATTCGGTTAATGAAGATACCATTAAACGATTACAAACATTATTTCAAAACTATAACATAGAAAACTTTTATCAATTAAACAAATTTTCAGATTTTAATTTTAAAAAAGATATTTTTTGTGGACACAAAAATGTAAATAAATTTGGAGGAAGTAGTGGATTGATATTGATTTCTTCATTTCATGCTGGTAAGCCATATTTCAGGGATAAAATTTATGATAAGTTTAATATGAATTTATGTGAGATTTGTGGATATTTAGCAGTACTGGGCTTTAATTCATTTGGTTTTAATATTCAAATGGGGTCCGGCAAAAATAAAAAATATGTTTTAGTTTTACCCGTTCCCGAAAAAGAAATTACAAAAGGTGATTTAATCAAACTGTTGTCATTACAAAAAACATTACACAATTTCTGGCTTTCAGACCTTCAGCCCCTGTCAACCTCTACGATAAGCCTGTTAGCGAAAGTTCCGTCTATCAGTGATATCGTTAATGAGTTGCGATTATCATTTCACTTAACATTAGTTTCAAAGGATAATCGTGGCGATACCGTTGTGGAGCAAACAGCACTGGTGAATGCTATAAATTTTTCTAAATTTATTTCATACTCACCATATAATAGTGCAGCGGTTGAAAAGCTGCTCGGGACTTATAATGACAATCCCAAAATTTCCTCCCTTATTGAGTTGGTAGGCGTTATCAAAAATTTAAATAAAGACTCTTTACTTAAATTCGCCCGTCTTTATGTGCAGGAAACATCCACCGATAATTGGGTAAATCTTTTATACCCGCAAACGGCAAAATATCTTTTAAAGGAGGTAGCGATGATAAAACAGGAAATAATTGAAAACCCCGCATTACAGAGCCTTGCAAGGACATTGAGATATTTTATAAGAGAGAGAAAGTATGGTTATGCCGATGATATAAGAAATGCAAGG
>JBNAVN010000111.1:0-4023 GCA_049700315.1 bacterium | reverse complement strand
TCAATATGTAATCTTATTTTATGTTCTTGATACACTTATTGAAGGAGAGACAGAAATTGACCCGAATAAGATAGGATTGATGTTTATCTATTTAAAAATAGTGATTGATACCTTTCAAAGAGCCTTAGAATTGAAGGAAAAGGAAGAAGTGTAGATGGCAAAGAAAAGGCTTGCTGATAATTTAAGAAAAAGAAAGTCTGATGCTATAGTGCTTTGGATAATGCAGCGCTTTTTAGATAAAATATCAGAAACAACAAAGTTGATAATAGCAATACTAATGGTTTTACTTATTGGGTTTCTTGACTTCCTAACCGGCTATGTATGAAGCGAAGAATAATGGCAAAAATCAGATAAAGTCTATGGTTTATTGATCTCTGACTGCATAATGAGTCCGGATTGCCCTTGATACATTCTTTAATCACAAAGGATAGAAGACTTTAGGTTACTAAAAAATGTCTTCTTGACTCAATGGAATTTTTAATTATAATTTAAAAATGAGTTATTGCAACGGAAAAATTATGAATGATGAAGGACTAAAATGTCTCGTTGAAAGAATAAAGATGGGATTCGGAGATGATTTATTGGGGGTAATTCTTTTTGGTTCAAGGGGCCGTCATGAGGCAAAATTGAGTAGTGATTATGACCTCTTTCTAATTATAAAATCACTTCCTAAAAGACCGATTGAACGGCAAGAATTTATTATGGAAAAAGTCAAAAAAAAGGGCAAGGTTAATTTTATCGCCAAGACTAAAGAAGAATTTGAAAGTTCTTTCCCATCGCTTTATCTTGATTTAGCATTAGATGGCGTTATTCTTTTTGACAAAGATGGTTATACCCATGCCAAGATAGTTCAAATAAGAAAACTAATAGATGAGGCAGGCTTAGTAAGGGAGAAGAAGACTTATGGTTTCAACTGGCGATGGCTGAGAAATCCAGCATTACACTGGCGGATAGATTGGAGTGGTGTTTATGGAATCGTCTGATGCCCGGTATCGTTTGAAACTCGCTGATGGTTTTTTAAATGAGGCAAGAAAACAATTTGAAATCAAACTTTTCAGGGCGGTCGTTGATGCGGCTCAGTTGAGTGTAGAAAATTCAATAAAGGCTGTAATTGCGATGTTTAAACCAATTCCAAAAACACATGAAATGGCAGAAACAATTGAAGATATTTTAAGAGAAGTTAAATTTAATGAAGATGAGATTAAAAAACTGGAAAGATTGCAAGAATTGGCTGCAATTATGGGATTTGAAACCCATATCAGGACTGATTATGGTGACGAATTACAGCAAATAACACCCTGGGAATTATATGATGAAGATGAGGCGCGGAAGGCGTTGAATTATGCCCGAGAAAGTGTTGATATTGCAAATGAGATAATAAAGAAAAGATTAAAACTATGAGACCCTCACCCTTTTCTCTCCCTTGAAGGTAGACGATTAATGGCTGCCCTGAATCCGCCAAACAGTGTGGCGAATTTTAGGGTGAGGGTGGAGGGAGTTACAATGGGAACCCCACTAATTTTTGCAATCATTGTCGGATATATAGCAATGTTGATATTGAGTCCAATTCCGGTTCTCGGACCAATCATTGCTGGTTTAATTTCTACACACTATACTTTGGATTACTCGGATTGGTTGGTGGTGCATTGGGCGGTTTGATTCGCAGAAAGAAATGAGCAAAATCTTATTTTTTATTGCCCTATCACTTGTATCAATTGCCGATGATTTTTCCCTCACTTTTTCTTGACCTGAAAGGATTTTTAATTATAATCTATCCATAGAAAGGAGGCTGATGGCAAAGGTTATAATTATAATGGGTTCAAAGGGTGACCTTGAGCATTGTAAAAAAATTACGGGAGTGCTGGAGAAATTCGGGATTGAATATAAATTAAGAATCGCTTCAGCACATAAAGTACCACTCAAGGTTATTGAAATAATAAAAGAATATGAAAAAGAGGATGTTGTCTTCATCACGGTTGCGGGTAGAAGCAATGCATTAAGCGGATTTGTTGATGCCCAGACGACCAAACCTGTTATTGCCTGTCCACCTTCTTCAGATGCCTGCCTTTGCACTGATATTTTTTCAAGTTTGCGAATGCCGTCCGGCGTCTGCCCGCTGGTGATTCTTGAACCGGTAAATGCAGCACTTGCTGCCATAAAGATTCTTGCCCTTACTGATAGGAGACTGGAAGCAATGATAAGAGATTATCAGCAGGAAAAGAGAGAAGAAATAGAAAAGGCAGATAAAGAGGTAAATAGAAATGGGTAGTGTAAAAGACCTTACAATTATAAAAAAGCCAACAGATAAAGAATCGGGTATTGGAAGGTTTGTTTTTTCAGATAGATATTCAGTATTTGACTGGGGCGAGATGCCTGACCATATATCAAAGAAAGGGCAGTCAATATGCATTGCGACTGCTTATTATTTTGAAAAACTTGAAGAATCAGGCATAAAGACGCATTATCTCGGGCTTTCAGAAGATGGTAAGGCAAAGCGTTTGAAGGATTTAAAAACACCATCTGATACAATGGAAGTGAAATTGCTCAGGGTTATAAAACCACAAATCAAAGGTGAGAAGTATGATTATTCTATCTATCAAAAGGAGAAGAACAATTTTTTAATCCCCCTTGAAATAATTTATCGCAATGCCCTGCCAGCAGGTTCTTCTGTCTTTAAGCGTCTGAAAGAAGGAATATTAAAACCATCTGATATAGGTCTTGATAAAATGCCAGAGCCCGGACAGCTTCTTGAAAAACCAATCTATGATGTATCAACAAAACTTGAAGTAACGGATAGATATCTAACCTGGGAAGAGGCAAAGGATATTTGTGCAGTTTCGGATGGAGAATTAAAAGAAATGAAACGGATTGTTGCATTCATCAATGAGCTGATTACAAAAGAGACGAAAAAACTTGGACTATTTAATGAAGATGGCAAGATTGAACTGGGATTTGATGAGAATAGAGATTTTATTCTCGTTGATGCCATTGGCACACTTGATGAGTGTAGATTCACCTATGATGGAATGCCTGTGAGTAAAGAGATTGCACGAATATATTATCGCAAGACCGACTGGTTCAGGGACGTAGAAGAGGCCAAGAAAAAAGACCGCGTTAACTGGAAGTTGGTCGTCAAAAGTATGCCTTCCCATTTGCCTGAAGAACTTCATAAAGGGATCAGTCTAATATACCAGGCTTATGCGAATGAGCTGACTGGCAGAAGATGGTTTGATGCACCCATATTAAAAGAAGTTTTTGACAGCATAAAAAAATGGACAGTGTAGTATCCGACCTCAGTCGGATAGATTTGATTGAATGAAGGGAGGTTGTTGATGCCGTCTAATCCTGAAAAAATAGGTATCATTGGCTATGGGTCCTATTTGCCCCGTTATCGTATAAAGGTTGAAGAGATCGCAAGACAATGGGGCAGGGATCCAGAAACAATAAAAAAGGGTCTGGCATTAAAAGAAAAGACCGTGCCCGGAATGGATGAAGACACAATTACCATTTCAGTTGCCGCAGCAAAGAATGCCCTAAAACGCGCTGGAATTGATCCGAAGAAAATTGGTGCAGTGTATGTAGGTTCTGAATCACATCCTTATGCAGTAAAACCATCAGCAACTGTCGTTGCCGAAGTCCTTGGTATTACGCCTGAAGTCCATATCGCAAGTTTTGAATTTGCCTGTAAGGCAGGAACCGAAGCGATGTTTGTAGCATACGGACTTGTCAAAGCCGGTTTGATGGAATATGCAATGGGAATTGGTGCTGATACTTCTCAGGGCGCACCAGGAGATGCATTAGAATTCTCTGCCTCAGCAGGTGGTTCGGCATTTATCTTTGGAAAGGAGAAGATTGTAGTAGAAGTTCTTGATACATATTCCTGGGCAACCGATACCCCTGATTTCTGGAGAAGGGAATATCAATTCTATCCAAGACATGGTGGCAGATTTACTGGAGACCCTGCATATTTCAAACATATTTATAATGCGGGAAAGGGTATTCTTGAAAAGACAGGATATAAAC
>JBNAVN010000110.1:0-4048 GCA_049700315.1 bacterium | reverse complement strand
GTTTCAATTCCTTATAGGTAGGCTACAAATTCATTTTATTCCGTAATTTCAATACATTGGAAGAATAACCACTTCCCTTAATTATTACCATTATGCCCAATTTTACCCATTTTTTACGAAAAGTCAAGCATTTATTAATCTCAATTTTATCGTCCATCCCCCTATATTTTTGCACTATTAAAGACCGACGAATCATATTATCACCTCTTCTTTCCCTTTCTCAATCCCCATAGACTCCCTTGAAGTATATAATTTGGTGCGAAATATATAAAATAAAATTGAGTCTTCATCTTCCTTTATTACATTTCTCAATTCCATTTTCAATTTTTCAAACTTTGCTTTTGTTATTTCACCTTCAAGGGCAGAATTCTGAACCCAGGTAAGATATTTCCTGGCAATCTTTAATACCTTTGTCACCCTATCAACTTTAATATCATAAACCATAATCACAAACATCTACCACCTCGCAACAAATGGTTCATAATCTTTCTCGCCTAATAAATGCTTCTCAATCTTATATGCCTCAAGGTGAATCAACGAACGATAAGAAACATTCCTTCCTAAATTAGGATGTTCAATCGTGGTTGATAGTCTTTTGTCAAATTCTTCAACAAAAATTCGTCTACCCGAATCTTCCAAAAATACACCATTTGCTTCTTCATAAAAATCATCAGGTTTTATCATATTTTTATTTATCAGGGTGAAGATTATTCGGTCAACAATTATTGGCTTAAAAACCTCGGCAAGGTCAAGATTAAGCGTAAACCGCCTGAAATTGGTTGTATGTAAAAAGCCAATCCTCGGGTCAAGATGGGTTTTGTATATCTCACCCAAACAGACGACATAAAGCAAACTATTGCCAAAACTGATCAGGGCATTGAGCCGATTTTCTGGGGGTCTTTTTGAACGTTCACCAAACTCAAATTCCGGGTCTTCAAAAATCTTATCAAATGCCTTATAATATTGCTCACGAATATTTCCTTCAATTGCCATTAACTGCTCGGTTGTTTTCTGTGCACAGATTTTAGATTCGAGTTCTGCTATTGATTGGATATAGTTATTCAAATCAACACCACGATTTTGATAATAGATGAGCACCTTTTTAATATTTGCTACTGCACCAATAACAAATCTCTGAGCAAGCCCAACCCTTTTTTCTTCATTAAGATAATATTCTGCCTGTTTCAAAATCATATGTCCTGAATTATTATGTTCTCTCGGATAGAATGAACCAACATAGTAGCCATAATGATTAAAAAAGTGTAGAATTATTTCTGTTTGACAGAAGAACTCAAGAAGTTTTTTATTTATCGTCACTTCTCCGAATATCAACATTTCCCCGGTATTTTCAACCGGGATGTATTTCCTCCCTTTTTCACCTTCAAAATAGATTGTATTCTGCTTTCTATGTATCTCACCATCTGAAAATATATAAATCGTCTTCTTCATGCCCAACAAAACTCCTGATAGCCACATTTTCTGCAAAATTTTATTTTTTGAGGTCCTGGTGGGGTTTCACTACTTATTATCTTGAAGATTTCATCCTCTGCCATCTTTAATTCATTTATGATTTGGTTGTTGAGTTCAACCTTTAATCTCTTTTTCTCCTTTGGAATGAGCAATTCACCGGTTGCATTTATTCCTAATTCTTCAAGCCGATAGAGATAAAAGGCAAGTTGCATCTGTGCGGATTTTAGAAATCTTGAAGATTTCTTCACTTCACCAACAACCAATCCTCTATCTCCCTGTTTAATCAAATCAATCTTCATTCCCTGTGTCTCAAAGCCCTTCTTTTCCCTTTGATATGAATCCTCATGGATTAATCTACCGATTTCTATCCAGGGGTTCTCCTGCTCAGGCGTAATCTCATGAGCCATAAGCCAAACCTCCCGAGGACAGATGTAATAATACCAGATAAGGGTGCCAGTGGGGTGCATGTTAGACAGATCTCTTTTTTCTTTTTGTTTTCTTCCTTTTTTCTACATTAAGATGAGGTGTTTCGGGAATGTGTATAATATCTAAAGTTTTGTTTATTCTGTATGTCTTCAAATTTTTTCCTTTGAGCTTCAATGCAGTAGGATAAAGTATTCCTTTTTTTTCTTGAACAGGAACAACATAACTTCTGAGTGGCAAATTGTCAGTTGTTTTAAGGCATCGTTCGTGCATAAGATATAGTTGACCAGTACCATTTATAATTTCAACATCTTTTGTAAAAGGGAAGAAAAACACTGTTTCAACTTCTTCAACTTCCTGATCTATTTCATGTACATCTTCTACCTTAGGTGCATTTTCAATTGATAGAGATGATTCACTGTCTCCACAGGCTAAAGGGGTTGATTTAATAGCTTCAACAATTCGATTGAGCAATTCACTACTATTTTTAAAAATTGCTACTATCTGGAGTTCTTTTGTATAAGCAAATTGTCGTCCGAGGGCGTTTGTAAATTTTCCGCCAAGTGTATCTTCCCATTTTGTAATAGCAGAGGTTGTATAGCTTTTAACAATACAGGGAGTCAAAAGTCTTGAACCAGCCCAGATTATGTTTTCTTCAATTTCTTTAAGATAATTTACAGGATGTTTGTCATTCTTATATCTCTGTAAAGCATTTGCAAGCATACCTATAACAGCTGAAGGCGGTAAAACAGGATAGGTCAAAGCAGACTGCCAGGTAAAGGGGATTCTTATTGAGTAGAGGGAGTTTAATCTAATACCAAAAACTAATGCCTTCATCTTAAACTTTGCTTAAGAGTTCATCAAATATTTCATTTATGGTATTTTTCTTCGTAACATTTTGAGGAGATGCAGGTCCCCAATATAAAAACTGAGTTCCCTGTGGCATAAGTCCAATTGTTTTACTTAGCCAGTCTGAATACATCGGTGAAACAGGAAAAGGCAATGGTCCTGTTTCTGAATATGCAACAAGGATTTCTATTGGGTTTTGATGAGGAATTGCATGAGAAAGGGATGCACCAATTTGGCCTGAAAGCATAAGCCGATATGCTTCAATAGAAACCTTAATTCTTTCTTTTCGTCCATTATTATCATCAACTGCATATGGGTTTGAGCTTCCAAGATTCAACTCCACAAGTCCAATCCTATCCACATCAAGGGCTGAAACAAAGGCATAAATGCCAGAGGCGTAGGATTTGTTAAAAGGCATTTGGGAGACCAATTTTTTATCATCAAAATCTTTACCACTTTTAACTCTTGAATGGATTACCTGTTTAGAAATGGGTCCCATATCTGATTCAGGGTTGATTTTTTCCAAAACTGGCACTAACCAGGAAAACATTACCCGAGAACTTCTTCTTTCGGACACAGCTTCTTGCTCTTCTTCTGTTTTTGAGGTAGCTGTTCTTCTACTTCCTCCTCCAGCTATTGCAGCGAGATATCCATGAACATCACAAATAACACATTTTTCAACTACTTTTGTTGCTCCTTCCCCAATAGCTTCACGATGTGATAATATACCGTTGTTTGTAAGTTTTGCAGGTCTAACAGGTTCACCAATTTTACAGGAATCACAGAACGCCAATTGCTTTTCCAGTCCTAACTTTCTCATCCCTTCCAAATGCCAGTGCTTAAGCATCCTTCCTGATACTGCTGGAGCCTCAACCCTTTTACCTTCTTCATCGAGAAATTCCATAATTCTTATATCCGTTACATTTCCTGCCACTGCCTCATTATTGAGGTCGTGGACATTCAATTGTGTTTTTACTGCGAATGTTATGAATTTAATCATGGTGGACCTCCTTCTTAGTTTTAAAAATTTTACCTCATTCTATGCCTCATTTTGGTTTTCACCAGTTTGTTCTTCTGCCCTTGATGGGAAAGAAAAAGCAAGGATTACAAGGGCTGTTTTTGTTGCTTCAAAGTCTTCATTGGCAAGGCGGAATATTTCTTTGGCTTCTTCTTCATTTGGTAAATGAATCCAATTTTTAATTTGCTTTCCAGCTTGTTTGTCTTGTTCTTGTTGAACCCTCCTCAATTCTGCTTCTCTTAGCATCTTAGCAATTGTCTCTTCAAAGTCTCTTGAATCCTTCCTTGC
>JBNAVN010000109.1:0-4065 GCA_049700315.1 bacterium | reverse complement strand
GTAATGGTGATACGGCTGGCAGTATTACAAGACCGGTCAGAAGGGCAATGCGACCAACACCCGGGGATATATTCTTTGATGATTTTAACTCAGGCAAAATGAGTGAAGAATGGCATTTATGGAATCCTTCTGCAGCCTGGTCCGTTGAAGACAGCAGCGCAAAAGGGAATGGCAATTATTCTCGGCATTATGCCACGGTTGGTGCCGGTGATGTAAGTTGGACCAATTATCGTTTTCAGATGAATACTAAACTTGAAGGGAGCACTAACCCTTATATTCAGTATCTTAAATCCTATCTTTTCTTTCGGATTCCTATTGATAGTGATACTATGAATACCGATACGATGTACTACCGATTTGGGATAAAAGGAGATGAATCACGACTTACACTCTTTCGGCGTGATGGGTTGAACAAATGGACATGGCTCGGCGCTTATGATTTTCCGCCCCGGAAGGATGTCTGGTATAATCTTGCAATTAGGGTTCAAGGTGGTGGAATTCGTTGTTTTCTTAACGGTGAGGAGGTGATCAATAAGAGCGACTCAACATTTAGTACGGGTGGCATCGGAATCGGGATTAACGAAGACAATATGACCAATTACTATGATGATATTCTTGTGAGACCTTTGGTATGGCCTGATACTCTATTCTTTGATAATTTTAACAGCGGTCAAATGTCTCGGTTATGGAATAAACGGCTGGGAAACTGGGATATACCACAGGGCTCTGGGTTTGTTCGGGCAAGTGGCAGTGCCCATTTTGCAACGGTAGGTGAAGGTTGTGACTGGACAAACTTCAAATTTTCGGTTAAAATTAGAATAAAAGGGAGCGAAACAGTGTCTTCGTTAAGAGCATATATGTTCTTCAGGGTTCAGGATACATTGAATTACTATCGCTTTGGTGTCTACAGTGACAGTGGTATTGTTTTACACAAACGGGTTGATGGAAATTGGCAATTTATTACCAAGTATAAGTTTGAGCCTGAAAAAGATGTCTGGTATAATTTTAAAGTAGAGAACAAATCTGATTCAATCAAATGTTATTTAAATGATACTTTGTGCATTGCTCACAAAGACACGAATAATCCATTTATCAATGGCGGCATTGGGATTGGAGTCTTAGAACAGGAAGGAATGGTGGTTGATTATGATGATGTTTTGGTGCAGAGAGTCCCTTAGTAAATAGTTTTAGCAGAATGATAGGAGGTATTTGATGAATCCCATAATAGCAGGAAATTGGAAGATGAATAAGGACCCGGCTGAATCAAGGGTCTTAGTGCAGAAACTTTTAGAACTTGCCGGTGATGTGAAAGACCGCGATGTGATAATCTGTCCACCATTTACATCTTTGCCTGCGGTTGCAGAGATTTTAAGGAATTCAAGGTTCAAACTTGGTGCCCAGAATATGCACTGGGAAAGGAGTGGTGCTTTTACCGGCGAGGTATCAGGATTGTTTTTGAAGTCGCTCGGCTGTGAATATGTAATCATCGGACACTCAGAAAGGCGTCGTATTATGGGTGAAGGTGATGAAATGATAAACAAAAAGTTGAAGACTGCATTAGAGATTGGTTTGATCTCTATATTTTGTATTGGTGAAACCGAAAAAGAGCGTGAGGATGGAAAGACCGAAGAGGTTATTCATAGGCAGTTAAAACAAGGATTAAGAGATATTGAATTCGAGGTCCATAAAATAATCTTTGCCTATGAGCCGGTCTGGGCAATCGGGACTGGAAAGACTGCAACACCAGAGCAGGCAAGCGAGGTCCATAGATTTATTAGAACACAATTCAAAAAACAGATAACAATACTTTATGGTGGTAGTGTTAACGCAAAAAATATTGATTCCTTAATGGCAGAGAAAGAGATTGATGGCGTCCTGGTTGGTGGTGCAAGTCTGAAACCCGAAGAATTTGCGCGGATAATAAAATTTCAGGGATAAAATTTTCTTCCTTAAACTTCCTTGCAATTTCATAGATCATATCTTGTGCACAAATCAGAGGTCATTTGAATTATGGTCTGAAGGCCGTAGAATTTATAACGGTAATTGCCATTGCGACAATAAAAAATTAGATTAGCGTAACATTATGGAAAATTTATCGTCTTTTAATATAGATGAAATTATCATCAAAAATCTTGAAAAGGCAAAGAATGGTGATGAGAAGGCACTTAATGAATTGTGCAAAGAACTCTATAAAAGGATTTTTAGATACCTATATTACCGGGTTAGGAGCGAGGCTGATTGTGAAGATTTGACAAGTGAGGTGATGATAAAAATGGTGAAAGGACTTGATCAACAAAAAGGAAATTTTTTAGCATGGGTTTATCAAATCGCAAGCAATGCCCTCATTGATTACTATCGTCGCAATAAATCAAAGTTAGAGATGAGTTATGAAGCATTGCCCCAGGAATTATCTGTAGATGAAAGTCCAAAAGAGATTTTAAGAGCAGATAAATTAAAAGAAGCGATAGCCAACCTGACGAAGGAACAGGCAGAGGTTATTACACTCAAATTCATTCAGGAATATGATAACAGTGAGATTGCAAGAATTATGGGAAAATCAGTTGGTGCGATAAAAGTTCTTCAGTATCGCGCCTTAAAGTCATTGCGCGATTATTTCAGGAAAAAAGGCTATGAAATCAAGGATTGAAGAAGTTTTTGATGAATTGTTCAGGGGATTGGCTTCGGGTAAGGATATCGGTGAATTATTAAAAGAATATCCAGAATATGCAGAAGAATTGAGACCATTGCTTGAGATGGCATTAAGAATTAAAGAACTACCAAAACCTGAACCTGAGGAGAAAGCAGTTTTAGAAACAATCCATAAAGTCAAAGAGGTTCTTTATAGAGAGAAAAAGGTTCCTATTTTTAAAAAAATCTTTATTTTCCAGCCTACCTTAATAAGGGTTTTTGCGCTAATAATTTTGATAGTCATTATCAGTGGAACAGGTTTGTTATTCAGTTCCCGGAGTATGCCCAATGAGATACTTTATCCGGCAAAGAGGCTAACCGAGAAGATTCAATACTCTCTCACCTTCAATCAACAGGGAAAGGTTGAACTCCATATCAGATTTGCTGAGCGCAGGGCAGACGAACTTATGTTTGTCTTTAATAAAAACAAAAAGATTAACGAAGATTTGCTTAGTGCGATGCTCAACGAAACAGAAAATGCATTTCACTTCGCAGAGGTGCTGGGCGGTGATAGGACTTATAATTTACTAAAAAGAATTGCTGAAATCAATCAGGAACAGATTTCAATCCTTGAAGGAATAAAAAATAGGGCCTGTCCCTGTGATACAATTTTGCTAAACCAGGCACTTGATAAATGTAAAGAAAGATGTCAGTGCATTGAATATAGATTGAATCGCAGAGTAAATCAAAGATCATGCCCGTCTTGTAGTGATTCCTGCACCTGCTGGTGAATAATTAGTTATAATACACTCTCAATTAATTGCTGAATGATGCTGTAGCGTCTGACTTCAGTTTGGAGTAGGGAATTTATTCCCGTAAAAAAAGTGTAGGGCAAGGGTAAGTGGTAAGTTTTTCCCAAAAATCCTTTTTTGCGCCACATTGAGGGGCAGGAACAAGAGTGATAAATGTAGTTGCCCAATCCTGATTTTCATCAGGACAGGTTTATTGGGCTGTTTTTAGTGCAATAATTGTCCTATTGCAGTGCCTGATAAATAATGTCATCCTGAATTTATTTCAGGGTGACATTATTCAGTCCATGGTT
This sequence comes from bacterium, assembly GCA_049700315.1. GTDB lineage: Bacteria > Hydrothermota > Tepidihabitantia > SM23-42 > JAOAFX01 > JAOAFX01. Next base: position 335 of record JBNAVN010000109.1, on the reverse strand, counting down.
CAGCATGACAAATACTAATTGCGACACAGCCTATTTAGTTTTTCCCATAAATCAAACATTTGTTTGATCCGCGAGAAACAAAATCGCGGTTAGAAACCGCTCCTACAATCAAGATATTCAGGGGGATACCCCCTGAAAACCCCCGCTGTCCAACAATCCTTGATATATCGCCGTTACCCAATTTCATACCGCTTCCCCTGAATATCTTGTGCTCATTTTTTTCTATAATGAAAGATTTCATTATCAAGTATTGGAATTTTTCAAATTCCAATACTTTGACATAAATGTAGGAGGCGTTTCCAACGCCGATAAAATCAAAAACCGCACAAGCATCT
>JBNAVN010000108.1:0-4073 GCA_049700315.1 bacterium | reverse complement strand
TTGATGTTTCTGCTGGTTGGGAGAATATAACATTATATGCTGGTGGATCACATGCTAACTTCAATTTTGCCACTATCCAAGTGGGTACCACAGTACCGTACAATCGATATATTGGCATTAATGCCGGAATCGCTAGAATCCTTATGGGTGAAGGTCAAACCTCATTTATTGTTGCTGGTAAAATAGGTTTTATGGAGATGATCCCTTCTCCATATGTATCGCCCTACTTTAACGAGATGATTACACTCACATCTACAATATCAGGCGGATCCTCTTCTACCGATTTAGAGTTAGGGGTTGGTATTGGTTTAGAATTTCTTAGTAATTTTTATGTTAGCCCATTTATTGGAGGGGGATTTGCCTGGCAATATATGAACGCCGGCGGAACATTAAATGCTCTCGATATTTCCGTTGGTGGAGGGATTAGATTTAGTTGGATTAAATAATCTTTAAAATAGAAAAGATCTGGGGGATGTCCCGGGTAATTGTTCTGTTTCAACGTCCTCCGGACACATTGCATTTAGTTATTTGGAGACCTAAAAGGTTGTTCTGTCCATAAACCTGGGTATAATATAATACTCGTCAGGAGGTTTTATGGACGAAGTAACAAAAACACCGGTTGAGGAACAAACCCCGCCGGGGAGTACGGCCAAGCTCATCCGCTGGGTAAGTGGCCATAGAGTCAAATCTCTACCTTCTACAACAAACAAAAGCCTCACTGCAAAAACTTGCAATTCTTTCCACAAAATTTCTATTTCGTCATTACACCAATTGGCGTAGTGGCGTATTACCTTTATAAATTTCATTAGTGTAAGATTTATGAAGTCAAATATTTTGGCGAGTAAAATACAAACTTCACCAGATTTAACACTCCAATTAGCACAGATGAATATCCATTTTAATATTCCAACATTTTAGAATATTAAAATGTTAGAATAATTGAAATGGGCGAAGATAAAGATGTGAATATCGATCTTTTTATTATTATAGACTGTAGTAATTGATTCCACCATTCAACAATTATTGAATTGTCAAATTCACTACTACACTTGTCGTTTTATCATTTTGTTAATTGTAAAAATGATGAAATTATTCTTTTAGTAAGGCAAAAAGGACGGAAGGCGGTGGGGGTCACCTAGATACGAAAATAAGACCTGCCCTGATGAAAATCAGTGTTTCTGCTCCAAACTTAGATTTCAACATTTCAAAATTTTGAAATCTTGAAATGTTGATATCCAAAGGAAGCCAGACATAAATTTTTACATTCTACAGCAGACAAAAGGCTTCCTACAAAACCTTCCAGTCTTTCCACCAGAATTTACACTTCAGCAAATATCAGAATATCAAAAGCCTATACCACCCTTGACTTTCACAAATATGTCTATAAAATATAACCGATAAATAAGGAGTAAATATGTCAATTTTTGATGAATTAAAGTCTATAGGGAAGATTTTTCAGGAAGCCGGAAAGATTGATTTGTATGAGAAAATATTGTCTATACAACAGCAATTAATGGAAATGAATAATAGAATAACTTCTTTAGAGAATGAAAATAGAGATTTAAAGGAGAAATTCAAAATCAAAGAAACTTTATTTTATGAAAATAATGCATATTGGCAAAATAAAGAAGATGGCACAAAAGACGGTCCATTTTGCACAAGATGTTGGGATAAAAATAAAGATCTAATAAGATTGGATGTTAGTGATGCTAATTGTGGCATCTGTCCCGAATGTAAGTGGGCATATCGTTTCTCAAAAGATGATGATGCTATGGGTGTGATTGTAAATTCGTGGTAAAGGTAATATAATAAGACGATGTCTATCATTCGTTACTTTCTCAATTCATCAGTTCGACAATTCTAAAATTGTCGAACTGATAAACTGACCGAGAAGGTACTACATTTTTATAAGATAATTTTACCATTAGGGAATTGTCTAATGGTCTAATGATTGAATTAAAATGGCTGGGGTAAATCTCTACATTCTACATTGTAAGACAAATAGGGCAGGCAATGAAAAAATTGTATCAATAAAAGAAATAAAAGAAGATTCTCCTATTAACAGAATGCATTCCAGGGCACAGCAAGGATATTTTTGGTTAGGTATTCAATCTTACTACCGGCATATACAATCACTCCAGCAATGGCTGCCGGATATTCTTCTATAAAATATTGAATATTTTGTATGTCGTTATAATTCACTCTATTGGTAAGTTTAACTTCAATGGCGATTATCTTCTGTCCTATTTCCAAGACAAAATCAACTTCTTTTTCTTTACCACCCCAGGTGCGCCAGTAATATAGATTTCCATTAAGTAAAGAGGCATATATGCTCAAATGGAGAAGAATAAGAGTCTCAAAAAGGTAACCCTGGAATTCTAAAGGAATTATTCTGAAGTCGCGGAAACCTGCAAGATATGAAACAAGACCAGGGTCAAGAAAATAACCTTTTGGAGATTTTATAATCCTTCTGAGTCTACCTTTAGTAAAGGGTCTTAATTTAATAAATAGACAAGATGCTTCCAAGAGATTAATATAACGGTGTACAGTTGGTTGACTCATTCCGCATTTACGGGCAATATCCATCTCATTCAGAATCGAACCAGACTTAACAGCACATATCTCCATCACCCGCTTGAAATCACTTAACGAAGAAATGTCAGTTAAATTTCTTAAATCTCGCTCAAGATAAGTTTTTACATATCCTTCCCACCAGGTGGTTATTTGTTCATTATGCAGCAAATTTAAAACCGGAGGCAAAAATCCTCGGAATATGTGTGTTAGTGGATTCATTGTTTCAAGTGTTTTTTCCGTTGGTAAGTCTCCCTGCACAAGTTCGACCAGTAATGTCGGTGCCTTTTTCTGCCATTCCCTTAATGAGAAAGGAAAAAGAACATAGTATGAACTTCGACCCGCCAAACTTTCCGTCACCTGCTTCATAAGTAATAGATTGGCTGAGCCTGATAGAACAAAATGTCGTTTGCGGTCCTTATCTACAATGCGTTTGATTACCGTAAGTATCTGGGGCACTTTTTGCACTTCATCAATGACAACATCTCTGCCAATACCTAATAGCACATTCGGGTCCCTTTTTGCCTGGGCAATCACATCAAGGTCGTCAAAAGAGAGATAATGCCAGTCGCAGAATGGTTTTTCATTGAGTATCAATGTGCTCTTTCCCGTCTGTCGGGCTCCGGTAATGACAATCACTGGATTGACATCAAGGGCATTCTTTATCCTTTCGACAAGCCATCTCGGTCGATAATTCTTTTTTCCAGCCAATTTGTAATTATTCACCATATGAATAGATTATAATCATGATCTGAATAATGTCAAGATTTCATTATATTAAAAATACTGAAACAAGTTGAGTATGAAAAGATATTCAGGACACGAGTAAAAAGACTTGAAAGGACTAAAGAAGGCAACAAGAATGGGGAAAGAGGGATTATGATAACCTGATATCCTGTAGGTGGTAAGAGGCTATGTCGCAATTAGTATTTGTCATAGGGTGACATGATTCAGGGTGACACCCTGTGTCATCTTGTTGCCGTTTATTTCTCATAATGAAAGATTTCCTTATCTGCAGTAATGGATTGAAAATCCATTACTCGGCGTTGGAAACGCCTCCTACATTTATATCAATTGTAGGAGCGGTTTCTAACCGCGATTTTGTTTCTCGCGGATCAAACAAATGTTTGATTTATGGGAAAAACTAAAGAGGCTTGTGTCATAACCCCCTATTCAACCGATTTTCAGCCCCTTATTTTCTATTTTATCCAAAATTGGCTCATGACCAGAAAGTGTGGTGAAAGACTTGAAAGGCATCCGTTAGATCCGTATAATATGGATATTATTAATGAGGAGGATTATGGGATTTAGAATAAAGAGCATGATGACAGAGCACAGAAGACAGAACACAGAGGACAGACTTCTGTCATCTGTGTTCTTTATTTTGTCGTCTGTCTTCTGTTTTCTTTATTCTGTCTTCTGTTTTCTCTGGTAGGTTGGAAAGAAAATAATCAAGAGGTGATTGTGGAAGTGATGAGGGCATCTTCTTATGGTGTTTGTCC
>JBNAVN010000107.1:0-4146 GCA_049700315.1 bacterium | reverse complement strand
GAATGGAAAAAATTATGTCCTCTTTCGAATATTCTAATAAATGAAACCAGGAATGTCGACCAAATAACCTAAACCAACGTCTAATCGTTAACCTGAATCCTGCGTGAAAATTTAAACAAAAACTCTTGTAATTATAGTAAATTCTGGATATAATAGCACATGATGGTTAAGGAATTATACATAACAAAATGTGAGGTATAATTCCATGCGAAAATCACACAAAAATTTACGGATTTTATTTACGAGCAAATCACTCTCGCATTTTGGAGGACTTTATTTGCTCCAGCAATTTTTTCAAAGGCTTAAATTACGAACATCAATTAGCCGAGCAATCAGATTTCCCCTGCGGAATACTCGTTACACTATTAGCGACTCCCTTCTTTCCTTATTGTATCCTTTGATTCTTGGTTTCAATAGAATTGAAACAACCTCTTTGTTAAAACGAAATAACGTTTTTCACTATGTCACTGGTTTATCAACCTATCCTGATCCGACGACGATAAGAAGGTTCATTAAACGTTTTGCTGAACAAAATCTCAATTCTTTTATGAGACTACATGACCAACTGCGCACCTATTTCTTAAAGATGTCAATTGCTCCCAGCAGTATAATCTTCGATTTAGATACTACTGTGCTTACAGTTTTTGGACATCAGGAAGGAGCAAAAATAGGATTCAATCCTAAAAAACGAGGGCGTCCATCTTATCAGCCATTGCTTTGTTTTGAAGGAAAGACCAATGATTGCTGGGAAGGGGAATTTTTATCAGGCAATATCCACCCTGCGTCAGTTGCGGTTTCTTTTTTAGAGCGATGTTTCCAAAAGATACCATCGTTTGTTCGTGAGATACGAGTGTGTGGAGATACCGCTTTTTACGACCACGAAATAATTGAGTTTATAGTGTCCAAACGTTCTCATTTTGCCCTTGCGGCACGGATTACGAAACCGATGCAAAACATTTTGCGAGGATTGAAATATTGGAAAATCTCTCCGCGTCTTTCTGTTGCTGAATTTGAATATCAACCCTGGCGATGGAAACAATCTCAGCGTTTTGTGGTAATTCGTCGGCCACTTCCCGAAGAACCATCTTGGCAGCTTTCTCTTTTTAAGATGGGAGATTATACTTATCGGATAATTGTTACCAATCTTCCTCTTGAGCCTCTTAATCTATGGCGCTTTTATAATCGCCGATCTACGATTGAGTTGATCATTCGGCAACTTATTGAAGCTTATGCATTGAGCAAGATTCCCACGAAAGAATTTATTACCAATATTGGATATTTTCAGGTCGTACTATTTTCTTACAATCTCCTAAATTGGTTCAAACGACTATGCCTTCCCTCGGAGTGGCAAAACCTAACACTTCAAACGGTACGTAATCGGCTGTTGTTAATACCTGCAGAGTTTATAAGGCCGGAAGGAACTCCGACCTTAAAAATGCCAAATAGCTTCCCGTATCAAAAAGAGTTTCTGCAAACCTTGAAAAATATTGAGCATTTAAAACTAAATAAAATAGCATGAAATACTACAATTTTCACGCAGGATTCAGGTTAACTTACTTATCATCTGCCAAAACCCAAAACAACAAAAAAAGATAAGTAAGAAAACCAGAAACCTTGATTCAAGAAATTCCTTAAGTCTTAATTGAAATTCAATCGGCATCTTCTTCAATCGCTATTCCCAATTTAATCTCTTTTACCAAATACCCTACCTCGCTGGCGACCAGGCAGGACTGCTACCCTTCGTCAAATATTGGGTGTCTTTAGTCTTTAAATCCATAATCCAAATTTCTGTTTTCCAATCGCCCCGGGAACGAGTATAGGCAATCTTTTGATGGTCAGGTGAAACTGCAGGCTCGGTTTCAGAAATATCAGGGGTAAAGGTTAAACGAACCATCTTTCTGCTCTTTAATTCCATAAGATAAAGTTCATAATTCCCAATAGAATTTGAACAGAAAACTATGCTATCATTGCCGAACCAAACCGGATCTCTATATGTAGAATCACCCGTTGTCAGTCTTTCTAAATTCTTTTCTTCTAAATCATACAGATATATATCATAATTGAACTGTTTTATTTCTCTTAAACGCCGATATTTCGCGGTATCACAAGCAACAAGAATCAACTTCATACCGTCAGGTGAAATTATTGGATCTCTGATTTCCTCTAAGCCTAATAAATTAACCTTTTTACGCGAAAAAATTTCTGTCGGTTCAGACCTTTTATTCTTCAGGGAAATTGTATGTAACGCATCCATTCCATCAGACCCATAATAGACTCTAAAATTTGAATCTACCGAAATTTTACCCAAACCACCGGGGTCATTTTCCCAGGTCCAAAAATCTAAAAGTTTTCTTTTACCATTCTTTAAGTTAACATAAACAATATCCATTTCAGTCATCGTCTGCTCCTGAGGATTAATTAGATATAGCAGTTCCGAATCGCTCATCCAAACAGGCATATATTCCCAATATTCAGCACTGCTTGTCAATCTTATCTCATCTTTGGTCTCCACATTTATCAACCAAACATCATAATCAAAAATAGGCTCTATATCAGGATTACGATCAAATGCAATAAAATTCTTTGTATCAGCAATAACAACGACCTTTTGGCTACAGCACAAAAAAGAAATAACACCAATAATTACCACAATTACACTATTCAGCTTCATACCGCCAATGATCAGAAGGCTCAAGATTTATAGCAGGTTTTTTATTTTTGTTCGCCACTTCATTGGAAATTTCTATGAGTAGCTCTAATTCTTTCTCGTTTCTTATTAAAATCTTAATCCTATCACTCGTTATGCTGAATGGTTGCTCTTTTAGTCCGGTTTCTGCAGCATATCTTTCAAATATTTCCGGGTCATAATCTTTTGCTTTGGTATATCCATTTGCGACATCATAAGCACCCTTAAATTTCAAACCAGCGTCAATCATTTTTACAGCATCCTTTGCTGCTGGTTTAATAACTTTTGACACCACCGGCAGGACAACATCAATTGAAGCAAATATCCAATCGGAACTGCTAAGCGTAATATCGCCTGTGGATGCGCGCATCCCACAATCAGCCAGACTAACCCCAGGCATAAATGATGCTACGTTCATAATGACTGCTTCAGATGGTGAAAAACGGTAAGCATACCGTACCCCATTTTCAAGATATGTCCGCCACTTGCCCGTCGGATCCACATACCGCAATGGATTATCAGTGCAGTAAATATAAGGATTTATGGTTTTGGGGTCTTTTGGTTCAAACTTACCCAGTAGATCCGGGGTCAAAAACCTGCCCAACCAGGGGTCGTAATACCGGGCCCCAAAGTAGTAAATACCTGAATTCTCATACTCCTTACCGGTGAAACGATGGGTATTCACAAAAGTGCCACTGGATGTCAACTGCTCACCAAATGCTTTAAAAGACTCGTCTTTCACTGTTACCCAATTCTTATTCGTAATCCTTATCGGTGTGCCCAGGGCATCGCACAAATAAAAATATGGCTCACCGTAGGCATCAATCTTACAAAGATGAACATTGTTTACATATACATACTTCGCCTCATTCGGACTCGGGGCAATACCACCCTCTAACCGAAAATTATCAATCCAGCAGGTACCGGTCCCCGCAAATTTCACCACAAATACAATCATTTGTGTAGTTCCTGTAGGAATATCCGAAGCGTATATCGGTAAAACCGCCTGAACCCAATCCATGGTCCCGTTTATAAGACTACCACATTTACTCCCAATATAACTTGACCCATTATAAAAATCAACCTGAAGCCTCATGCCATTCACCAAGTCCTGAGTTTTTATATAAACACTCGCCACCATCGGCACCGGACATTCACTGATCTGAATTGTTTGATAAAATCCCTCATTTGCATCGGGCTTGCTCGCTCCCATTATTGCATAAAAACCATTCTTTACAACATCACTCACGACGGTCCAGGTACAATTGCCCTGGGGCGTATATATCCACCATGGTGCCCAATCAGTGCCATTCTCAAAATTCGGATTTTTTAATAGATTAGGTGTATTATCGGTCTCATAAAGTACCCGCCCTTGCTCATCAGTAATAAAATAGGTTGTAGCACTATGTTCTGCTTCCGATGAATCTTGACAAAACGGTATTTCTAAATAAGGTGGTATA
>JBNAVN010000106.1:0-4147 GCA_049700315.1 bacterium | reverse complement strand
TATAATGAAAGTTTCCTTATTTGCAGTAATGGATTGAAAATCCATTACTGTAAAACATCTAAGAAATTATACCAAAATTCTTCACAAAGTCAAGGCTTTTGAAGTTTAAAGCAAAAAGCGTAAGCCTTTTAGAATCTTCTTCTGTTGTCTATTCATAAAATTCTGCAGTCAATGGTAGTATTACCGTGAATTTTGAGCCCTCACGCAATCTACTTTCTACCTTTATCTCACCCTGATGTAACTGGACAATATGTTTAACAATTGATAAACCAAGGCCTGTTCCACCCTGCATCCTTGAGCGCGCCTTGTCAACTGTATAAAATCTTTCAAATATTTTGGGAATTTCTTCGGAAGGGATGCCAATGCCCGTGTCCGAAATCGTGATATGAAATTTTTGACTTTCATACCTGATATTAACATCAACCTTTCCTTTTTCTGTGAATCTTATCCCATTGCTCACTAAATTTATTAATAATTGCTGAAGCAGAAATTTGTCGCCATAATAATCAGGAATCTGAGTGGGTGTAAAACTGAGATTGAGCCCTTTTTCGTCAGCAGTTTTACGGAGCAAAGAAATTACTTCTTCTGTCAATTCATTCAAATCTACCCTTTCTTTATTAAGTTTTCTTTCCGGTCTTTCAATATCCGAAAGCACAAGTAAGTCAGAAACTATATTTGTTAATCGTTCAATATTCTCACGCACAATTTTAATAAACTTTTCTCTACTTTTACTATTTAAATCAGGTTCTTCCAGTGCTTCAAGATAACCCTTAATCGCAGTGAGTGGAGTGCGTAATTCATGAGAAAGGTTTGTAATGAAATCTGCCTTAATTCGTTTTAAATTTTTTGCATCGGTTATATCATTAAAGATATAAACAAAATACTGTTGGGATTCAAGATAAAATCGTGATACAACAAAAAATCTTGCTAAATCTAACAATTCAAGCTCCATTGAATCAATTTTTTTGCCATTCGGAGGTTTATTGGTAAATTCAATGAACTCTCTATGAATTATTAGCTCCTGGATTACCCTGTCCTTCTGGAACGATTTGCCTCCAAAGATATTTTTTATACTGCTATTTGCCAGAACAATTTCACCATTTACTTTTGTCAAAATCAGTCCTTCTTTCATCCCTTCAAAAATAATATTAAGCAACTCTTCCTGCCCGCCAGAGATTGATTTCTTTGTTTCCAATTTCTCAGCAAGGGTGTTTAAATTCTTTATCAATTTTGAAATACTACCCCTCACTTTCTTTAAAATTTTTGAAGAATATTTATCATTCAAAAGGTCTTCAGTATATTCAATGACCTCCTTTATATTCCTTTCATAACGAAACAAAAGAAAAAGCAGTAAGGCAGTAAGAAAAATTAAGATTATAATAATCAAATAAATCATTCTAAATCAAGTTTATAACCAACACCCCTCACAGTTTTTATAAATTTACCACCCGGACCAAGTTTTTTTCTCAGATTGGTTATATGAACATCTATATTCCGGTCAAGAATTAATTTGCCAAGGGCATCAAGAAGATTATTTCTTGTGAATACCCTGCTGGGATTTTTCATAAAGGTATGAAGAATTTTAAATTCGGTTGCAGATAAATTTATTTCTTTTTCTCTATAAAAAACCTTATATTTTTTTAAATCCATAACGAGTTCATCAAATTTTAAAATTTCTGCTAATGTTTCTTCTGGAGTTTTTCGCCGTAGTATTGCCTTTATTCGTGCAATCAACTCCCTGGGGCTGAATGGCTTTACAATATAGTCATCAGCGCCGAGTTCAAGTCCTAAAACCCTGTCTACTTCTTCACCTTTTGCTGTTAAAATTATTATGGGTAGATTCTTTGTCTTTTCTTTTGCCCGCAATTCTTTACAAATCTCAAAACCATCAACCTCGGGAAGCATCAAATCCAATATCAAAAGGTCGGCCGGATTATTTAATAAGTATTCCAATCCTTCATAACCATTAGCAAAACATTCAGCCGAGAACCCATTTTTTTCAAGATTGTATTGAATCAGCTCAAGGATTGAAGGGTCATCTTCAATGATTACAATTTTTGCTCTTACCATGTTTTCCCAGTATCCAATGATAACCAAAATCTTTTTCTGGTCAATAGAAATTTTTAATGAACCTTCTTCCTATTCCCCATTATCCAAATCTTCCAGTTATATATGCCTCAGTTTTCGGATCTCTCGGTTTGGTGAATACTTTTGAAGTCTGGTTGTATTCAACTAACTCTCCAAGATATAAAAATGCTGTCCAGTCCGAGACCCTTGCTGCCTGCTGCATATTATGGGTGACGATAACAATTGTATACTTTTCCTTTAGTTTTATCATCAACTCTTCTATCTTTGCTGTAGATATTGGGTCAAGTGCTGAACAGGGCTCATCAAATAATATTACCTCTGGTTCTATCGCAAGGGTTCGTGCAATACAAAGTCTCTGTTGTTGACCACCAGAAAGAGAAAATGCCGAATCATGTAACCGATCTCCAACCTCATCCCATAGTGCAGATGCTTTCAAAGCATTTACAATCCTTCCTTCTATTTCCCTATTATCAGTAATGCCATGAATTCTCAAACCGAATGCCAAGTTTTCAAAGATACTTTTTGGAAAGGGGTTTGGTTTTTGAAACACCATTCCCACTTTTTTCCTCAAATCATAGACATCATATAATGGGTCATAAATATTTGTGCCGTCTATCCAGATTTCACCTTCAATCCGGGCGGACGGAATTATATCATTCATACGATTCAAACAACGAATGAATGTGCTCTTACCACAACCCGATGGACCGATGATTGCAGTGATATTATTGCAATATATTTCAAGATTTATGTTTTTCAGAACTTGATTATTTCCAAAAGATACATTCAGATTTTTCACCTCGATGCTTGACCTACTCATCTTACATTGTGCATTATCTATTTTTGTATCAATTTTTAAAGATGCAATTTCTACCATAATCTCTTCTTCCTCTGCCTTATCCTTATAATTATTGCGATGAGGTTCATTCCGAGAACAAGCATTAATAAAACCATTGCTGAGCCATAGGCAATCGGTATCTGTTTATCTGGATGTGTTCCTTCAGTCATCAGCGCATAGATATGATAGGGAAGTGCCTGCACCGGTGTAAGTATGGATCCAGGTAATTTTTTGCTGAAAAAAGTTGCGGCAGTGAATAGTATTGGTGCAGTTTCTCCTGCTGCACGACCAATTGCAAGTATTACACCGGTAAGGATTCCAGGGAGTGCTGCCGGCAAGACAATCCCCTTTATGGTTTGCCATTTTGTTGCACCAACACCGTATGCTGCTTCCCGGAACGAATCAGGAACGGTCTTTAATGCCTCAACTGTTGTGCTTATTATTACAGGCAAAATCATTATGCCCAGGGTCAATGAACCAGAGAGTATAGAAACACCAAAACCAAAAAATTTCACAAATATAGCCAGCCCAAATAACCCAAAGACGATTGATGGGACACCAGCGAGATTATTGATACCGGTTTTGAGTATCCTCAAAAAAAGGGTGTCCTGTGCATATTCATTTAAATATATTCCAGAAAAAACACCGATCGGTAAGGCAAATATTACTGCACCTAAGGCAAGATAAAATGTTCCCAATATTGCAGGTAGAATCCCACCTGCGGTCATAGATTTTTTCGGCATTGCAGTTATAAATTCAAAACTCAAAACCTTCACTCCTTGCAGGCTTATGAATATCACAATCACAAAGAGAAATACAGCACTTATCAATAGGGATATAAACAAAACAGAAATTCCAATATTCTGAATGAGTTTTCTTTTCTCTCTTAAGGTATCTTCTTTCATAGATTTATTTTCCGTGGCTAAACTCAACAGATTAGAGAGCTCAAGAGAATTATTTCCCATACTATTTCACCGCGGTAAACCTTTTATGGAATCTATTTGAAATATGTTGAGCAATGATATTGAATGCCATGGTCAATAAGAATAACACTATCGCAATTCCAAAGAGCGCATAATAATGTTCACTGCCAACAACTGTCTCTGCCATTTCCGCTGCGATTGTAGCGGTCATAGTTCGAACTGGTTTCAAGAATGAAAAGGCAATGTTTGCCGAACCACCAGCAACCATCAATACTGCCATCGTCTCACCGATTGCCCT
>JBNAVN010000105.1:0-4151 GCA_049700315.1 bacterium | reverse complement strand
CAGTATGTCAGGTCTGTGGTGAAGAAATTGAACAGGATAATATATGCAAACTTTGTGATAGTTTTGCTGAACTTGCCTATGATCTACCAAGGGCACGATACATTCAGGAAAATTATACAAAACCAAAAGAAATCAAAGAAGCAGTAAAAGACTGGAACAGCCTTCTTGAAGCAATCGGCACAAAATATACACTATTACACGACCCGCCAAATGTTGATAGTGTTTACTTAATCAATAATGTTGATTTCCTCGGTGGAAAGTTTAAATGTAATGGATTCTATTTTATTGCACAAAATGCGCCCCGACTTGGTGAACAGATTAAAACCCTTGAGGATATTGCAAATGAATCAAAAGGGGTTAAAAAATGGGGAGTATTGCGTGCTGATGTAGATGATTTGGGTAAAGTGTTTAAAGCAGGATTAGGTGACGAAGACCGCACGATTTCAAGGCTTGCAATGTTAAGTGAAATGCTTGGAATGTTTTTCAATGTGCAGGTTGAAAAGATTGCCCGAGAGAGCGAATTCAAAGATAAGATTTATGTGATATATTCTGGTGGTGATGACCTATTTGTGATTGGTCCCTGGTCTTTATTACCGGATTTTATAATGCGACTTTATCAAGACTTTAGAAAATATACAGCTGAAACTCTGACCTTCTCGGCTGCGATATCTATTGCGCCCACGAAGAAATTTCCCGTTTATCACTCCGCAGAACAGGCAAAGGAAGATTTGGAATTAGCAAAACAAGACGGCAAAAACAAAATGACCTATTTTGGAATACCGGTTCCCTGGGGAAAAATGAACGCTTTAAAAGAGATAAAGGACAAAATCGTTTTCCTATTAGATGAAAATGGTCCGAATTTGCCACGGTCTTTGCTACAGATTCTCAGCTTTGGCTGGATTGAGACGAGGCGCCTTAAAAAAGGTGAGGTGCCAATGCAAAGGATATGGCGATTTTTATATGCGATGAAAAAATTGAAAGAAAAATATAAAGAGTATTGTGCTGATATTGATGAGTTGGAAAAGGCAGTAATAATTGATGAGCAAAAAATATTTAGAGATTATCTTGAAGTTCCAGTCCGCTGGGCTGAACTTCTCACAAGAAAGGAGGTAAGAGATGAAAGGCAATAATAATCAACCACGAATAAATGATTCTGACATAACAGCGATAATAGTAAATAAAGATACTGTGAAACTTAATGATATAGCGAACAAACTTGGTGAATATTATGCCTCCGGCCGAGACAGGGAAAAGTTATCTACCGCGCAAATTCGTAATATACTTGACAGAATCCAAAGGATGCATAAATATGATAAGGACGAGATTCAATTATTGAGACCACTCCTTGCTTATGCTGCAGGGAAAGATACAACACCTGGAAAAAAATTACGTCATTTACAGCAAATATTAGAAAAAGCCATATTGAAGGTAAATAGTGAAAATACTTTTAATAACCTGCGTAATTTCTTTGAGGCAATAGTTGCATACCACCGCTATTACGGTGGAAAATAATTAGGAGGTTAAAAATGTCTCACCTACTTGGAAAAATAAAAATTATAAGCACGATTGAGGTAAAAACAGGTCTGCGTATTGGTGGGGCTACAACTGGTTTAAAAATTGGTGGAGTTGACTTGAATGTGATTACTGATCCATCAGGGAAACCATACATCCCCGGGTCTTCAATAAAGGGGAAGTTAAGAACCCTATTGGAACGTAAAGAGAAAGTTCCATGGAACAAAAAAGATAAAAAAGATAAAGAAGGGAAACCGATTGGTCATGAATGTGATAATGATGACTCATATCAGAATTGCGCAGTATGTAAAATGTTCGGTTTACTAAGTTCTTCTGATTTAAAGCAACCGACCCTTACTCGTTTGATTGTCCGGGATACTTATCTTGATGAAAGCAGTATTACTCAAGATATGAAGGAGAACCTTGAACTTGAATGGACAGAGGTGAAATTTGAAACGGCTATAAATCGGATAACAGGAACTGCCTTGAGTGGCAGTTTGCGCCAGGCTGAGCGTGTGCCAGCTGGCGCCTGTTTTAAAGATTGTGAAATGATATATTCGGTATTTGATGACAGCGACAAGGATCTACTCAAAAAACTCTTTGAAGCGATGGAACTCCTTGAAGATGATTATCTTGGTGGGATGGGTTCACGAGGCTATGGTAAAGTTGAATTCAAAGATATTAAAATATTCTGGAACAAGGCTCAAGACTATGAAAGCGGCAATATACAACTGACAGATGACCGTAAAATAAACGGTAACTGGACAACCCCTTCGGAGATTGTAAAAAATTTTGACGCCATAAAACAAAATATTACTTAAATATGAAGCTCACAGTTTGTAGAATCAAACCAAAAGGACCAATCCATCTTGGTGAAAGAGAAAACTGGCGCGAAGGAAGCGGATTATACATCCATTCTGATACATTATTTTCCGCGTTCTGCCATTGTTATCAGTTACTGTATTCTACTGATGAACTTGAAAAACTCCTGAAACCATTTGTTGATGGTAATCCGCCCTTTTTAATATCATCAACTTTTCTTTACTGGAAAGAAACCTATTTCTTTCCGATTCCAAAAAATCAATTTCCTGAAACAAAAGAAGCAAAGAAGATAAAATTTATAGAGAGGATTGGATTTGAAAAACTGCTTAATGGCGAAAAGATTGAAAATGTGATATCCAACAGCCGATGCATTCCTGATTTTGTTGAAAAAATCACGCCCTGGTCCTTAGATAATGTTCCACGCGTTTCTTTAAATAGGTATTCAAATCATCCATTAGAAGAAGGTGGCTTCTTCCATTTTGGCGAAGTCTTTTATCACGAGGATGCAGAATTGTATTTTTTAATTAAATACAAAGATACCAATTATCGGCAGAGAATTGAATCCGCATTTCGGCTTATGTGTGATGAGGGTATTGGTGGTGACCGCTCTTCAGGCAAAGGATTATTTTATCAGCCAACATTTGATGAAATTGAAATTGATATTCCTGTTCAGCATAATGGTATTATCGCTCTTTCCCTCTTTTTCCCTGCCAACGATGAATTGCAGGATATGAAAAATGGTTTCTATGAGTTGATTGAAAGGAAAGGCTATATCTATTCACCTTATGGTACGAGTCTTAGAAGGAAGTCAATAAGAATGTTCACTGAAGGCTCAGTATTTCCGGCGATGCCTGTAAAGCACGGCAAAATTATCAGTGTAAAACCAGCTGTCTTTAGTCACCACGAGGTCTATCGGTATGGATTTATTTTTAGTTTGCCCTGCAAAATGGAGATAAATGATGAAAGTAAAAATTAAAATTCTCACCCCGGTTCATATTGGTTCTGGTGAAGAGATAAATCCAATGGAATATCTTGTAGAAGGTGTTCAATTCCACCGATTAAATATGGATAGCCTGTTTAAGGATAATGAGTTCAAACCTCATATGGATAAATTCATTGAAATTGCCAAGACATCCCGCTATATTGCCGGTATCCTGCCAGATTCTTTGTTAAAAAAACATATCCTATACACAATACCAATAAATGGTGATGCAGTCCAATATCTGAGAAAAAATCAGACTATTGTAAAAGAATTCATCAAAACCGCTGGCAATGTTTTTATTCCAGGGAGTTCTATAAAAGGCAGTATTTTCTCTGCAGTGTTCTGGCATTCGTTAAAGGAAGCATACAAGGACACGATAAAAATAGGGAAGAATTGAAGAAAGAATGGAGGCTAAAAAATTCATAGAATCTGCTCTTATTAGGCAATATTATTATAATGACCTTCTAAACCTTGCGTTTTCAAGATTTACAAAAGATAGAGCAAAATTAAGATTTTCGCGCTGGATAAATGTCACAGATACAGAAAGAAAGAAAGTATCAGATAGCTTACAGATATGTTTGGCAAAAGTCAAGGGTGCAAAGACAGGCGATGAACTGCCAATTCTATATGAAGCGTTAAAGCCCGACACCGAATTTACATTTGAAATAAATGCCCAGCATTCTATTCTGAATGAAAATAAAATAATTGATATAGTAGATAATTTCTATCGTAGAGTTTTAAATAAAGACAAGGCGAATATTAAGCCTGAGGCTAAATTAATCCGTCTTGGACAGGGTTCTTCTGCCTATGCAACATCTTGCTTACTTCTTGCCGA
>JBNAVN010000104.1:0-4670 GCA_049700315.1 bacterium | reverse complement strand
TTGCAAACAGTGAGGCATCAATAGTAGGGCAAGGCTTTAGCCTTGCAAACAGTGAGGCATCAATAGTAGGGCAAGGCTTTAGCCTTGCAAACACTCGTTCAAAAATCCGGTACAAAAAACGCATTAGACTCAAAGATTTTGATTACAAAGGATTTTATCGCTATTTTGTTACTTTATGCACTGCCAATAAAAGAGAAATTTTTACAAATATAGAACAGGTAGACTGGTTAATTTGTGTGTTACGCAAGAAATCCAAATCATTCGGATTTAAAGTCTGGGCATATTGTTTTATGCCCGAACATCTACATCTTTTGGTGGAGGGAATAAAAGAAGATTCCGATTTTAGAAAATTTATAGGGCAATATAAACAGGCTACTGCATATTACTATAAAAAAATAAAAGGGCAGAAATTATGGCAGATTGGATATTATGAGCATATACTTCGTAAAGATGAGGATACAATCTCTACTGCTAAATATATTTGGGGTAATCCTGTAAGGCGGGGTTTAGCAAGTGATTATAAGGATTATGAATTACTTGGTTCTTTTGAATTTGATGTCAAGCAAACCTAAAGGTTTGCCCTACATTATTTTAACTTTTGTAGGGCAAGGCTTTAGCCTTGCAAGCAACGAGGCATCAATTGTAGGGCAAGGCTTTAGCCTTGCAAGTAGCGAGGCATCAATTGTAGGGCAAGGCTTCAGCCTTGCAAGCAACGAGGCATCAATTGTAGGGCAAGGCTTCAGCCTTGCAAATTAGCCATATAAGTAAAAGGAGAAAAAATGAAATCTAAGAAAAAATCCGTGGGTGAAAAAAGGAAAAAAGTGGATGGTGGCTAATGTTAAAGCATTCATTAAAGACCGGATTTAGTTTTGGTTCTACTTCCGGGATCATAACGACCTTAGGTTTAATGGTTGGTCTTCACTCCGGGACACACTCTAAAATTGTTGTCATTGGTGGTATTTTGACGATTGCGATTGCTGATGCATTTTCTGATGCGCTTGGTATCCATATCTCTGAAGAATCCGAAAATAAACATACTACAAAAGAGATATGGGAATCAACGATTATGACCTTTTTTGCCAAATTCTTATTCGCACTTACATTTCTTGTGCCGGTTTTGATTTTTCACCTGACGACGGCAATCATTATAAGCATAATATGGGGACTATTCCTTATCTGTCTTTTCAGCTTTATGATGGGTAAAGAGCAGAGTACAAATCCCTGGCCTATTGTCGGAGAGCACTTCTTGATAACGACTATCGTCATAGTTATTACTCATTTCATCGGTGACTGGATAGCGACATTCAAATAAAAAGGGCTAAAGAGGGCTTAAAATGGCTCAAGAAGGCTAAAGGGCAAAAAGGCAGAGGGGTGAAAAAGGTTGAAGAATGGTTTTTTTACCCTTGATTTCCCCTTATCACCCCTTATATCCCTTGTTTGATAGGATTTGTAGCGGACGGATTTGTCCGACGAAAAAATTACGATAGACGAAGCCGTATGACCAAACGGGCAGGGCAGCGAAACCGTATAACGATAGATGATGTTTCAGAAGAAACATAAAGTAGGGCAAGGCTTCAGCCTTGCAAGCAGCGAGGCAATGTAGGGCTTTAGGTTTGCATTAATTCGGGCATGATTGTGAAGAAGCGAGTTTATTGTAAATAGGGGTTTAGCAAAAGGGGGTTATATGGTAGCATTTATTTTATTTTCAGCCTTTCTCTGGCAGAAGCCTGATACCTTGTGGCAGGTTGAACAGAATTATGTTTATGAAGGTTTGAAACTCTTGAATCTCTCAAAAATTGACCTTGAATACGACAAACACTGGATTCAGGATAGTTTCAGATTGAAGGTTATCTCTGACCTGATGGACCATCCGATGTCAGTCCCTGATTATGTGTTGTATTCAGGAAAACAGGTCAAAACCATTACAAGAATTTCTGGTTATATAGATTTTTGTGCGAGTGAAATTATGGGCAAAAGGATTACCACGGAAAGATTTGAATCAAAAGGATTGATCCCATTGATAACCGAAACATTCAACCTTACAAAATTCCATCTTGATAAGGCATTTGTTAGGTTAAGTCCTGCTGAAACAGATAGCCTTATCTACACCGCGCCCACGCTCTGGGCTGATGAGGCAGATTCTCTTGAATGGGGATATGCAGGTGCATTACATAAAGAATTTGGTGTTGAGCGTGATACAGGGACAAGGCTTGAGACTGTCCAATTATTGAAACTGGCAAAGAAGATAGATATCTATGAATTACACATTGCTGGTTCAATCCTGACACAGGGTATTGAGAAGATTAAAGAAGTAACAGAAAAACTATTCAGTCAAGAAAATCTCACTTATAAAGAAATCCCTGGTGTCAAAGGACCTGTTTATGAAGTCTTTGAACTGCCCGGCGGTTTTAAAGGTGTGATTGGCGGTGTTGATGATAATATTTATTACGATGATTTTGCAATTATCATTGAGCCTGGTGGTAATGATACATATCTTGGCAGGTGTGCAGGTGCAATCGGTGAATTATATACGCCGGTGAGTTTTGTCATTGACCTTTCTGGTGATGATGTATACAGGAATTATAACAAGCTTGTAAATTATGGTGCAGGATTATTTGGTGTGGGTGTTTTATGGGACATAAAGGGCAATGATACCTATTCAGGATTTCATATAAGCCAGGGCGCTGGGCTTTTTGGCATTGGAATTTTGCTTGATGAGGATGGTTTTGACCATTATCGTGCTGGATATTTTACACAGGGCGCAGGAAATTTCGGCTCTGGAATTTTGGTTGATTATAAAGAAGATGATGTTTATCATTCATATTGTTGGGCACAGGGAATGGGTGGTGTCTGGGGATATGGATTGCTGTATGATAGAGATGGCGATGACCTGTATTATGCAGGTGCCAAGTATCTCCATATGCCACTTGACCCTGACCAGTTCCGCTCTTTTGCCCAGGGTTTTGGCTTTGGATGGCGTGATGTAGCATCAGGTGGAGTTGGATTCTTACTTGATTGCAATGGTAATGATAAATATATAAGCGAAGTATATGGACAGGCAACATCCTACTGGTTTGCACTCGGTATGCTCCTTGATGAACAGGGGAATGATTTATATTCTGCCGCACAATATTCACAGGGTGCGGGAATTCATTTATCAGTTGGCGGACTTGTGGATTTAGAAGGTGATGACCATTACTTCTCAAGGTTTGGTCCTGCCCAGGGTGAAGGTCATGATGTTGCGGTTGGATTTTTGCTTGATAAAGATGGCGCTGATGTATATTATGCCTCCGGTGGCCAGGGTATTGGTCTGACAAATTCTGTGGGCATTTTTATTGATACCAGGGGAAATGATGATTATTGTTCAAGAGAAGGAATGAGTCAGGGAGGTGCAAACTGGACAAGGGGAACAGGTGGGATTGGATTATTTATAGATTTGCAGGGTAATGACAGATATGCAGAAAAAGACAAAGGAAAAAATAATCATATCTGGACTTCAGGCACTTATGCATTGGGAATGGATCTTGAAGCAATTGAGCCAAAAATAGAACCCTGGGAAGATACAATTACTACATTCCCTGAACTTGATACAATTAAAAGCGATTCAGCGAAAATGGCAAAGTTATTCTATTATGGTTCACTATGGGAAGTTCGTGCAGATATTGCAAAGGCAAGAACCGGCAGAAGGATATTGATAAATGAATTCAAAGAAAAGGCAGTTGAATATATCTTTAAAAACGAGATGCGGACATTTGATGGCTTGAAACTACGGGCAATAGAAGAAATATTCAAGGCATTCAAAGATACATCTGCATATTATCTTTATCAGGGATTACATTCAGAAAATGATACAATTGTAAGAAATTGTATATACCTTTTTGGACAGTTAGAATATACAAAGGCAAAGGATACATTGAGACTTATGCTTTCACAGAAACCCGATGATAAAGTTGCGGGTGTTCTCATCTATACACTGGGCAAATTAAAAGATTCACTCGCCATTCCCATTTTCAATTCATACTACAAACATAAAAGCGAACGAATGAGATTACGAGTTGCTGAAGCATTGCAGACTATAAAAGATACCACCGGACTGCCGATTTTGATACATTTGCTCAAAGATTCGTCCTATATTGTGAAAATTTCGGCTATAGAAGGGATTGTCAATTTAGGAAAACCTGGGCTGGATGGGGTGGAGGCTGAATTAAAAAAAGCAAAATCCGAGAGTCATCTTACAATCCTTTTAAAGACGATGTCCAGGACATATGCAAAAATGGAGGACAAAGAGAAAACTTCTGAATTGAAAAAACATTTGACAGAAATCGTCCAGAAATATCTCAAATCTGATTATCCCGCATTGAAAAAGGAGACGCAAGACTTTATTGATAAGATTGAAGGTAAGGGAATGCTAAAACCCGATGAAATTTTTCTTTTACCTGAGGATACTATGAATTGAAATCCAGACAAAATTTCAATAAGAGTTATAAGGGGATTCCAGGGGTGATAAAGGGTTATCAGGGGACGGGAATAAATTCCCTGCTCCGGAACTTTCGCATTATCCTCCAATTTCAAATCGTGAAGAGCAACGTTGACATTTCAAGACAATCCGTGTGCGCATAATCTTCATTTTCTTTCTATTTTTCGTCTGACAATCAGGACAATCCCAATCA
>JBNAVN010000103.1:0-4863 GCA_049700315.1 bacterium | reverse complement strand
AAACCGCTCCTACGGAAATGGGGGGAATGTAGGGCAAACCTTTAGGTTTGCATTGATTTCGGGACGATACTCCCCCGCCTATTTGTTATTTAACCATTTAACTATTTAACCAATAATCCTTCTGATTTGGAGTAGCGACTTCAGTCGCGTATTTATTGGATTATATTGTCTCCATTCCTCCGAGGCACCGAGGCATCGTTCCCCTAATGACAAGCGGGCATCGTAACCTTATAACGATAGACGATTTTTACGGGAATAAATTCCCTTCTCCATTTTTGCAAACTCATATTGACATTTTTTTATTTTCATATATAATCGTCTATGCCTATTGATAGTGGATGGAGAAAATTGATACCTGAACAATTAAAAAATGCCCCTGATTATCCAGGTGTGTTTGAACTGTCTGATATACTCCAGGATATCATCTACATCGGACATACCGAAAGCCTTGCCCAGACAATGCAATTGATATTTGAAAAAAGAGACCCTGATTTTAATATCGCTGCATTTTTTAGATTTCAGACAACCAATGAACCAGAAAACGAATACAAAAAACTGATTGATGAATATCACCAAAAATACCATAAACTACCTCTGATAAACCAGAAAAAGTCTCAGGTAAATGGGTAAAGAGGGTTATTTCAATCCCCGAAATATTCAATCAAAGGCAAGAAGCTATATCCAGGAAATAAGAGAATTGTATCATTTTCCTGCAATTGATTTTGATATTAACACCTCTGCCCTGCTTGTGATAGATATGCAAAAATATTTTCTTGACAAAAATTCCCATGCATTCTTACCTTCAGCACCAGCAATAATACCGAATGTAAAAAAACTGATTAAATTATTTCGTAAAAAAAAAGACCTGTAATCTTTACCCAGCACATTAATACTGAAAAAAATGCAAAAATGTTAAAGGTATGGTGGGATGATATAATCACGAGAAAAAATGCTTTTTATAAATTGAGCAAAAAGGTCTACATTTCTGGCGCACCGATTATAATAAAATCACAATATGATTCATTTTATAAAACAAATTTGAAAAGTATTTTGGTCAAAAATAAAGTGAGCCAAGTTGTTATCACCGGTGTGATGACAAACCTCTGTTGTGAAACAACTGCCCGCTCGGCATTTGTTCAAGGATTTAGAGTATTTTTTGTCGTTGATGGAACTGCAACCCAGAATGAAATGATGCATAAATCAACCCTTTTAAATCTTTCCTATGGATTTGCAATTCCTGTTCTCACTAAGGATTTAATTGGATGTAGCATATTATAATGAGAAAGATCAGGGTTGCAATCATTGGTGCTGGTCCAGCAGGCATTTCCTGTGCAATTCAATTAAAAAGATACAAGATTGATTTTTTATTATTTGAAAAGAATGAATCAGGTGGTTTATTAAGAAATGCAAACTGGGTAGAGAATTATCCTGGTTTTCCAGAAGGAACAACCGGTGCCAAACTGGTAGATATTTTTATAAGACAAATGGTATTTAATCATATAAGACCTGTAAAAGAAGAAGTCAAATTTGTTGAACACAAAAATAATGACTTTATAATCAAGACTGATAAAAACAGATACCACGCCTGGATTTTAGTCATTGCCTCTGGAACAAAGCCAAAGGAACTGCCAATTTTTATTCCAGAAAGATGTCGCTTAAGAATTTTTTATGAAATTGTAGATTTGAAAAATTTAAGAAATAAAAAAATCGCCATAATCGGCTCTGGTGATGGAGCATTTGATTATGCATTAAATCTTGGGAAAAAAAACAAGGTCTTCATACTCAATAGAAAAAATCGGGTAAAATGTCTGCCCTTATTATTTGAAAGGTGCAAAGAGAATGAAAACATAAAATATTATCCCCTGTTTGATGTATGTAAAATAGATTATAAAGACAAAAATTTACTGGTCTGGTCTAAATCAGGAGAGAAAATGTCTTTTGATTATCTCATCATTGCAATCGGTAGAGAGCCAAACCTTGATTTTTTAAGCGATGATATTAGAAAAAAGCAAAAATCCCTTGAAAAAGATAAGATACTGTATATAATTGGTGATGCAAAAAATGGTATATATCGGCAGACTGCTATTGCAGTCGGTGATGGAATTAAAGCAGGGATGGAGATAGGGGTGCGATATTATGAGGGTAATTGGTAAGGCAGGAAAAGAAGATATTGCGATTGTTTATATTGCAGAGATGGATAATGGACTCCTCTCTGAATTTGTTGAATCAATCCAGGCGCCGATTCCCCGTGAAGAAAAATGGGTTTTGATCATCTCTACCTTATATGGATGTCCTGTTAGATGTAAAATCTGTGATGCAGGTGGTTTTTACAATGGAAAACTAACCGCAAAGGATATGTTTGAACAGATTGATTTTATGATAAAAAATCGCTTCCCTGATGGAAAGATTCCAGTAAAAAAATTTAAGATTCAATTTGCAAGGATTGGTGAACCCGCATTCAATGATGCGGTCCTTGATGTGCTTGAAGAACTACCTCAAAGATATGATGCACCAGGTCTGATGGTATGTATCTCAACGATTGCACCAGAAGGGACTGAAAAATTTTTTGATAATATGCTCAGAATCAAACAAAAATATTATCAGGCAAGGTTCCAGTTACAGTTCTCAATCCACACAACTGATATAGGATTAAGGGATTTCCTTATTCCAATAAAGAAATGGAATTTCAAACAAATCAGTGAGTATGGTGATAAATTCCTTCAAGATGGAGATAGAAAGATTGCATTGAATTTTGCCCTTGCTGAGGGTATGCCTGTTGATGAAAATGTGTTATTAAAATATTTTAATCCTGATAGATTTGTAATAAAAATTACCCCTGTCAATCCTACTTTTGCATCCTTTGAGAATAAAATCGTTTCTTACATCAAGTCAGAAAATGAAAGATATGAAATTATTGAGCGCCTGAAAAATGCAGGTTATGAAGTCATATTGAGTATTGGTGAACTTGAAGAGAACAAAATAGGTTCAAATTGCGGGCAATATATAAACCATCATTTAAAAAAATCTCAGAAGATCACCGAATCCTACACCTATCCGGTTTTAAGATTAATTTGAAGACTTCAATAATACAACCTTTTTATAAATTTCAATATCCCTGCATTCAATTTTTATAAAATATACACCACAGGCAAGATTTTCAATTGTAAATTTATATACTCCTGGACTTTTCATACAATCTTCCTTTGCAATTAAGCGACCAGCAATATCATAGACTGAAATCCGTAACTTGCTTTCTGCTTTGATATGATATCTTATACAAAAGAAATCCTTGGGATTTAAGCCAAAATCAACTACTATTTCATTTTCAGGGTCTTTTTCAGCCCCTTGTGCACCGCCTTTTGCGGATTGAAGAACAGGCTGGAATAATACTACACCAAGATTGGGGTCATCATAATAGTCATAGATATAATAGGCGATTGATTCAGGCTCAGATGGATACCAGAAGTTCTTTCTTGCATCAATCGTATCCGGGCTATTGTTATAGATATGATACATAAGATTATGCTCAAAGACATTATGCTTACCAATTTTCAATTCTTTTTCCCGGTAGGGTCCATCTTCAGATAGACGACCCTCATCTTCAACATTCCCTCGCCCTTGAAGGGAGACACCACCCCCAACATTCCCTCGCCCTTGAATATACCACACGCCATTATCTCTTTCATAAACAATGTGTGGAGTATTATTCGCATCCACCGCCAGATATGGATTCTTCAAAAATTCACTCAAATCATAGATAATTTCCTCCACCTCAAAATTCCCATTAGGCGGCACACCAAAAACACCAAACATCAGATGGCTCCCTGAATATTCCCTTTCCTCAAATACCAAATAACCATAATCGCCCTTAACTAAAAAAGAAGGCGATTGCAAGAGCCTTGTGCTTGGGGTATAAATTGGCACTGGATTTTCCAAACCTGTCAGTTCTTTGTAGTAATAACTATTTCCCTTTTTATAAATCAAGTGAACCCGATGCATCTCATCAACTGCAATTGCTGGATATTCACCAAAATCAATCAGTTGCTTCCTTTGCCAGGTATTGCCATAATTGGTTGAATAAGAATAAAAGATACTATCTTTTGAACTGAATACAATATGGAGCCTTGTCCTATCATAGACAATCTTCTCGCCATTTCCAAAAGTTGCGGTTGAATCGCTTGAAGTGAGCCAGCAGATGGAAAATGGGGCATTGCTTCTATCTGAACCCGTATTCCCTGCAATATCCTTTGAGACAACCTTTATTAAGCAATTGTCTGATGGGTATGCTGGCACAGTCCAGTTGAACTGATAAGAGGCAATCGGTTCAAATAGTGTATCAATTCCTGTAACATTGTGCCAGGCTCCACCACCATCAGTTGAATAATAGACAGTTTGGAGACCAATCCGCAGATGGTCATCAACCGCATCCCAGGTAATTGGATAGACACTACCAATCTCAAGTTTTTCACCACCATCTGGTTGCAAGACCTGCACAACCGGTGGGATTGTATCCACACCAATAAATAACCTTTTTATCGTGCCGCCATGGTCACCAGTCCACTCTGAGCGAGCAAAGTGCTCAAGACGGAGTTCTTTTATATACTCTGGCTCAACACCATTCGGTGGCACACCTTCACCATATTCGGTTATGTAGTCGTTGCGTATGTTTCTAAGAAACCACTCCCAGGTATTATAATGCCTTGTCGTATCACCCATATCTACCCAGCCCTGTTTATACCAGTGGTTAGATGCATTCTTGGCATAAATAAGCCATCTATCCTGACCGAAGTTGTCGTGAATCAAAATAGAAAGAATTAGAGAGTGTTCCTTATCATACTGCTCCCAATAGAGCATTGTATTGGG
>JBNAVN010000102.1:0-4970 GCA_049700315.1 bacterium | reverse complement strand
CTCCTATCTGCCATCTGATTGTTAAGTGATTCTGGAATGGATTCGGATAAACCTCTAATTGCGGATTTCGGATTGCGGATTTAGAATTTTCTTTTTCCTCTATCCCCAGCGGTCTCATTTTTACATTGAGGATTGTCGGTACACCTGGAGATACTACAACATTAGTAGCTGTAACTGTATCATAACCCTGTTTTATAAATCGCAATGAATATGTGCCTGGATTCAAAATCCTTCTGTATCTGCCAAATAATGAATCGCTCAATCTTGGTGGTAAGATTGAATCGTAATAACCGATTACCCTTACTTCTGCAGAAAGGGGTTGGTTTGTTATTGAATCCGTTATTATCCCTGTGATACTTGAGCCAAATATTCTTTCAAGCAGATAATAGGCCCCAGGAAGATTTCTCATACAGATGCTATCCACTCTATATCCGGGTGGATAACAACCCCGACTAACTTCAATCGTATAGGCGAATGTGCCGCAAACACCGTAAAGCCAGTTTCTTGCTGTTCCTTCAGTAGCATACCCATATATTGATACATAGGTCCCATTACCCGCATCATTAATTATTTTTGATGCAAGGGTATCTGCAATTCTCTTGATAAACGGATGGTCAATGGCAAATTGGTTTCCCCAGCGCCAGGGATAATAAACCAGCTCACCCTGACCGGTTCGGGCACAGTGATAACAGACATCAAAGACAAAATGATTCTGAAGTGTCAGGTCTTTGATAATTCTCGTCTCATTTTCGGAAAATGGATAAGGACCGCGATAGTATTCATCTGTGGGATCAGGACTGCCACCCAGTTCCCAGTTAAAGTCATAATTGCGATTCAAATCAACACCATCTGAATCAAGGTCAAAAAATCCATTATTGTTATTATCTCTTTTATTTTTTCGCCATATCGTATCAATTCCGTTCATCACGACATTATGCCCTTCAGGATTTAAAATTGGAATTATCCAGATCTCTGTATTGTTTATCCAGTGGGTGATTGATGAATCAACTCCATATTTACTGACCAGGTCATTTAAGAGAAACAGTGATACTTCACAACCGAGTAGTTCTTCGGCATGGTGGATTCCATTAAACAATATTGCTGGTTCATCTTCTTTGATCGCTGGATTGTCAGAAATCTTTATTCCAAAAATCGGAAGGCTATCAAATGTAGAAAAACCAAGATTATATAGTTTTGTAATAGTCGGGTAAAGTGTAGCGATTGAATCAAGTTCCTGCATTGCCTCTTCGTAAGTGTGGTAACGAGGGTCAATGAGAAGAATGCCAGAACCAAGATGCCAGATACAGGATAGAAGAAAGAGTTTTTTAATCATTTCAATATTATTGTCTTTCTTACTGCGGAGAAATTATTCCCTTTGACTGTAATGAAATATACACCTGATGGTAAATTTCTAACATCAAGATTTATATTATGATAGCCTGGTTCAATTGTGTTATTGATTATTTCTTTCATCATTTTTCCGGCTATATCATACATTCTTATTTCAATCAAAGTCCTGACCGGTATTGCAAGTTGAATTTTTAGACAACAATGTGATGGATTTGAAGAAAGCAGATTGAATGAGAAATTCTCAGGTATTATAAAATTTTCTTCGCCAATTCCCACTTCACCAATCGTGAAACAACTATCACTGATGTCATAACCACAATTTGCAGATAAATCATAAGCGAGGACCTTCACAAAACATCTATTTGAATTGAGATGGGGTATTGTCCAGTCATAAACCGAATCATTATTGTTAAAATGGGCAATGAGATAAGGATAGGTCAGACCACTGTCAATGGAAAGATAGATGTTTAGACTATCAATACCGATATTATCGCTTGAGTTCCAGCGAATCTGATGGATTCCATCCCAGTACCAGACCTCGCCACCATTGGGAGCCAATACCTGAACCACTGGTGCCTCAGGGTCATATATTGTGAAGGTGGCATCTGATACATCGGTGCCGATATTATTACTCCTGTCATATGCATTGATGCGCACAAGACAGCGCGTAGAAGGAGTGGGTGGGATTGTCCAGAGATAAGTTGAATCATTGCCAGAGGTGGTTGCTATATAATTCCAGGAGCTACCATTATCCGTTGAATATTCAATGACTGAAGAATCTACAACAACATTATCCTGGGCATTCCATCGGATTGTGTAATCCTCTCCAATATTCCATATCTCTCCACCATTTGGTAATATAACCTGGACCTGTGGTTCAATGAGATCAGAAAATAGTCTACTATAAAAGATGTCCCAGTTACCTCTACGATTACTCTGCCAGAATACCCAAACATATCCTGAATCATCTGCTATTGCACTTGGGAATATGTCTTTTGCGGAGTTATTACTGATGTTCACAGAATCTTGCCAGGCACCATTTTTATAATATTTTGCCCATATTTCCCAATCACCGGTTCTGTTGGATTGCCATATACACCAGAGATAACCATCACGATCAACAACGAGTGCAGGATATTCATCACGGTTCGGATCAGTAGTGACTGCCCGGGCATTAGACCAGGTTGAACCATTGTAATGGCTTTCGTAAATATCTGTATTGCCATTACGCCAGGTCGTCCAGACGACCCAGACCGTCCCATCGCCTGAAACTGCAATCTTTGGATCCTGGTCCTGTGCAGGATTGCCTGTGATTCTATATAATCCCTCCCAGTGTCCGGTATTGGGATTATATCTTTTTACATAAATATTCCGATTATATTCATAACGTTCGCTGCACCAGGTCACCCAGGCAATTCCGTTGCTATCAGTAGCCATTGCAGGTCTATAATCATTTGCTGAGTCAGTTGTAACGGCAAACATTGGTTGCCAGCTCGTTCCGTCAAAATAACGAGAATATATATCACCATTCAAATGTGTCCATCTTTCAAGGCAGACCCACATTCTTCCATTTCCATCTTTTGTCATTGCTGGATACATATCATTTGATGCCTTGGAACTCAATTGTTCTTCAGCCCCCCATTGATTTCCTACATAGACGCTTCCAAAAACATCGTAATTCCTTCCGTAAGCCCTTTGCCAGGTCAGATATGGATTTCCCTGCTGGTCTGTATACATTGCAGGGAAGAAGTCCCAATAAAGATATGGGCGCACGATCTGTGCCTGTGTCCAGTTACCATTTGTATAATAAGATGCGCATATTTCGGTTCTGCCATTGGTAACCGAACGTCCTGTGACCCAGGCACTCCAGAGTCTACCTGAACCATCAATAGTGTTTGTGACAAAAGCATCGGTCTCAGGATTTGTATCAACTGGTGCGGGTTCTGTCCAGTTGAGCGCGGTTTCAATTGGATAATAGTTATTGGTTGTTTTTGCAATTCTCATTAATGAGTGTTTTGGTTTTAATGTCGGGTCACCAAGAATGCACATACCATAAAACCAATCAACATCATTGATTCCATACTGGGCAAACCATTGCTTGAATGCCTGTCCAATTGAAATTCCTGTATTGAGTGGTCCATAGAATCCATCAAAATTTAACATACTTCCTACTTTTGTTGAACCGATTGCCAAAAGGCAATTTGTCGTATTGAAAATATAACAGCCACCTTCAGAATTTTCTTCAATGAATCTCGTGCCTGCGCACTGGAACAAATTTAAGAATAACCATGGTGGGTCAGCAAACCACAATTCAAAATTGAAGACAGTTCCAGCATAACCAGATGTATTCTTAAATGTATTACCCCAGGGTGATGAGTGGCTACAGATCTGAACCCATTCATATGGGTCATCAAGGCGCATACGAAAGTCTGCAGCAGTTGTAGTATTATATTGCCGGACAACAACAACTGTATCATAAAGTAAATTCAAATTACAATTGTTGAAACTATACCAGTCATCATCAACATAGGCAAGCGCCTTTTGAGGGATACTATAACCACTATTACGGTATTTATGGATTTTGGATAGATAATTGTTAACTATCCATATTTCGTTTCCCCAGGTCATAGAATTTGAATAAATCCTTCCCACAAAAATTTCAGGTGCTTTATTACCAGTATGGTTGTCAAATAGACCATTATTATCAGAGTCAACCCAGGTTCCATTTAAATCCATAAAATACAATTCAATCGGAAATTGTTCACGACCTTCAGTTGATTCATATTCATACCATGCAATCGGAACATTGCCTATGAATACTGCACCAACAAGCTGACTATCTAATAAGGCTGCAAGATGGTTTCTTAGTTGTGGTGCCTGCCAGCCACGGACTGTATCAACACGGATATTATAGTTTTCGGCTTCAAGGTCGGTTATATAAGTATTTAATGAATCAATGATGTTTGAATAGAGTGGGGCATATACAACAATATCAAACATTGGCAAACGGGAATCTTTTATTCTACTCTGGTAAGCCCTTCCTATTTTAAATGATTCTTTTGTTATCTTTGCTGACCACTCCTGATATGATGTCATCTGAACATCATAAGGATCAACATATTTTAATCTTTTTACCCCTGTAATCCTTTCCCCTGATAAAAAAAAAGGAAGGAAAAGGATTATTGAGATTTTCAGGAATTTTTCCATAATGCCTCCCTTTTGAAATTATTTTAACATAACGACTTTTCTGATTGCTTTCATTCCATCAGATTTAAATACAACGAAATAGACACCAGAAGGCAATTTACGCCCTGAATCATCATCACCATACCAAACAACCTGGTTAAATGGTTGAATTCCGCCATCCGCCAAGTTGCGTGGCGGCTGATTGGCGGATAAATGGTTAAATGATTTCACCAAACGCCCACTTATATCGTAAATCATTACGGATAGCGGATAGCAGATAGCGGATGGCAGTTCATCTTTTATCTGCTTTCTCCTATCTCCTATCTGCCATCTGATTGTTAAGTGATTCTGGAATGGATTGGGATAAACCTCTAATTGCGGATTTCGGATTGCGGATTGGGAATTTTCATTCATACCAAATTCTGAATGAATCC
>JBNAVN010000101.1:0-5004 GCA_049700315.1 bacterium | reverse complement strand
GAAATTTCAAGACTTTCCAGTTGGCACGAAATTTGCATATACAGAATTTAGATGGTTTTTGGGTTAGGGTTAAGAAGCGGGTTAAATAAAGGTGGTAAGGTTAAAAGTAAACGGGTAAGAAAGGAGAAAAAATTATGAGGCTAAATAGATTTTATTGTAGCGGTTTGATTCGTCAAATAATGAGAGCATATTTGTTTGGAATAAAGAATTTATTCGCATTCTGTAGCGGTGCGATTCATTGCACAAAAACAAATAGAAGTAATAAAGGGCTTGATGTGAGCAAAAATTTTTATAGAATTGGGAGAGAAATGAAAATATATAGAGCCACAAAAATTTTCTCTCCCTCCACAATTCCGCAAAATGCGGAATGAAAGGAGGTGAGTAAAATGACGACTGCTCTCATCAGAAAAATATCTGACCGCAGCGCACATTATAGTGCAGGTTGTCTTGGCTTTGTCGGTTGCTGCAACGGGCAAGCTAACTAAAAAATAAATACTGGAGAAGCGAAGGCGCCTCGCTTCTCCTCTAGTGAAATCATATTTGGCACAAGGAGGTTATTGAATGATAAGCAATTTTTTAGTTAGTAGTATTCGATGGGATATAACAAATAAGTGTAATTTGTCTTGTTCTCATTGTTATACAAAAACTAACGGTCATAACGAATTGAATTATACTCAAATATTGCAGATCCTTGAGAAGTTAATACCTTTTGGATTAAAAGAGGTCAATTTTTCTGGACGTGAACCTACACTGCGAGATGATCTGGTGAATATTATTAAATGGTGTCGAGGTGAAGGTCTTGTTGTCAATGTAACGACAAATGGAACAAAACTATACGAAAAGGACTTTGAGCACTTATTAAACACTGATGTAAATCTGATAGTTTTTAGTCTGGATGGAGCACATGCTGATTCTAATGACAAAATCAGGGGTAAGGGTGGTTTTTCAAAAACAGTATGTAATATTAGACATTGTACGAAGTATATTAAGAAAAATAACCTTAACTCTAAAATTGGCGTAAGTTTTACTCTCCAAAAAATTAATGCAGTTGAATGTTCTGAAATAATTAATCTGGGCGACAACTTGAATATAGATTTACTCGTAATTAATCCCATTAGTTTTTGTGGCTCAGCAATTGACAAAAGATCGCTCTTATATTTATCGTCCGAGGAGATTTTATATTGCTGGGAAAAAATTTGTAAGACATTTAAAGAAAAATCTCCAAAATACGAGCTGTTTTTGGGCACGATGCCCATGGAGGCTAAATTCTTAAATGCCAAATATAATGTTGAATTACCAGTGATACATCCTGGGTGTTCAGCTGGGAAAACTTTGTATATTACACCAGATGGCAAAGCACTTCCATGCTACATGTTGCCACCAATTTCTGACATAGTGTTAGATTTGAAAAAATACCTAAATTATTGGGATATACTATTTGAACCACAAGAAAAAGCAATTGAGAAATTTGAGCCTTTTATTACTTTTACGAGAGAATATTCACAGAAAGACAATAGAAATTGTAGATATTGCCCCGACTTAGAGGTGTGCAGACGATGTCCATTAATTGCTATTTCCGATTTGGAAGCAATATATAGATGTCAATTGGCGCGCAATCTGTTAAGTGCACTGCGTCCAAATTTAAATCGGAACACTGCCATAGAAATCAAAAATTACATTAGTTGGGAACTGAACGGAAACATTCTTCGCATAACCATTCACAAAAATGGCTACATAAATGAAAAAAAATTAGAATTAGATTCATTAATCAAGGATGTTTGGCTTGAAATTAGAGGAAGAAGTTCAATATTGGATGTGGAGCTTCGTCTGAAAAAGAGATGGAAGACAATGAAGGAATCTGAGATACGAAATCTTTTACACGAATTCATCGACTACTTTTGGAAAGAAGGAATAATTGCTCTTCTATAAACAATAGTATGCTTATCTAATTTTGACATGAAAAATATCTGGCATAATAAATCTTTTGTTTTTTACCTCATCGGACAAACAATTTCCTCTCTTGGTGATGGATTTTATTTGATTGGCTTTATGTGGTTAGCTTTCCAATTATCAAATGGCAAGGGCATTGTCCTTGGTGGAGTATTTAGCATTTACACGCTAAGTGAAATTGTATTCGGCTTTCTTGCTGGACCAGTCGTGGATAGAGTTAACAAAAAGGTATTACTCATCACCATCGATATTATACGCGGAGTGATCGTCATGATACTATATGTTCTTGTAAGATTCAATTCAATACATATTGCACATGTATATTTCTTTACGTTTATTTTTTCCGTCTTCTCGCCTTTTTTCCATCGGGCTGAATTTGCAGTCATCCCACAACTTGTTGATTCACCATTTCTTTTGAACGTAAATGGAATTCTTGCTGGTTCAAAAAAGTTGATGCAAGTTATTGCACCCGCTTTGGGTGGACTATTTATTGGATTTTTTGGCATGGCAAGTTGTTTTCTGTTTGATGCCATTTCCTTCTTCTTATCAGTGATATGTATTATGCTAATTGCAATAAGAACCACTGCCTCATTGAAGAAGAACATTAATATTAAAAGCTTTATGATAGACATAAAAGAAGGTTATAGATTTCTTATAAATTCTTCTTTTCTTTTAACACTTGCACTTTATGCGGCGTGCATAAATTTCTTTGGTGCACCAATATTTCCATTGCTGGTCTTAATTTCACAAAAAGCTAATGTAGGTTCATCTGGATACGGTGCCATGATGAGCGGTATGTCGGTTGGTTTCATAATCTCTAGCTTTATCATTGTAATCATTGGTAAGTTTTTGAAAAAAATTCCTATAGTCATGCTCGGCCTTCTTATATCATCTTCAGGTATCATTTTGATGGCATTAGGGAATGGTTCAGTCCCTTTGGTGATTGCAAGTGTGCTTTTGGGATTAGGTATAAATTTATCCAATTTACCCATAGTGACATTATTCCAAGAAAATGTACCCCAAGAAAAAATAGGGGTTGTTTCTAGCTTTGTCTTCACCATTGCCCAAGTGGCGATGCCGATATCAATGATGTTAAGTGGGCTACTTGTTGATCTTTTTTCATTAACTGGTATTTTTATCGGTATTAGTACTATTTTGATTGTTGGCGCCGTAATCGGCTTTTTTCTGCCAACCTTAAGAAATGAATGTGTCTATGTTTCTGGGGGTGTACCATCAACAGCAAATGATCTCCAGTGAAACTTTTTGGGGTTTTTTGCGTAATACTAATTGAGAAGAGTAAAAATGGGAAAATAGGGGTGAATAAGGGTGAAGAGGGGAGAAGATTGGTTAATTATTTAACCATTTAACCAATTGTTTTTATATTTAACATTTATGATTTGTTTCGAATTTCGTCCGCCAGGTTGCGTGGCGGATTCGGATAAGGAGGTCTGATGAATCTATTATTTGTGTTCTTAATCTGTGCAAATAATAAATCTCTTGAGGTGCGGTTTGTAGAAACTGCACCAGTGATTGATGGATATATTGAAGAAGTCTGGCAAAATGCGGATTCAGCTTATGATTTTGTTCAATATATGCCTTATGAAAGAGAGAAACCATCTGATAACACTGTAGTATATATCTTACAAGATGAAAACAATCTCTATGTTGCATTTCGGTGCTGGACTAAAAATACTAAGCCGGTGAATCAAATAAGTTCCAATGATGATGCAGTTACAGTTTATTTAGACCCTTTTGGAAGTAAGAGTACTGCATATTTCTTTAAACTTTATATCAGCGGGTTATATGATGATGGTTGGATATTAGATGATGGTAGAACATCTGACATGTCCTGGGATGGTGTGTGGAATTATGCGGTGAAGATCTATGATGACCGGTATGACACAGAAATCAAAATTCCCTTTAAGTCGGTTCGGTATAAAAAAGGACTTTCTGAGTGGAATGTAAATTTCCGAAGATATATATCATCAAAACAGGAGAGTGATTATTGGACCGAGGTATTGCAAAAAGAAGGGAATCTCGTTTCCAAATACGGCATATTAAAGAATATCAATCCCCGGGCAAAGGGGTACTATTTTGAATTTTATCCTGAAGGGTTTGTGCGAAGGGATAGCACTGCTGATGCACGAACTGAAACAAAGGTAAGTGGTAGTTTAAATCTTAAATGGGATATTACATCCCAGACAACTCTAAATGCTACAGCATTTCCGGACTTTGCCCAGATTGAATCTGACCCATTCACCTTGAATCTCTCAAGATATGAAACCTATTTGAGTGAGCGCAGGCCATTTTTTATTGAGGGTTCAGAAATATTCAGGATGTCGGATTTTGGACAAGGGAAGGGATTCTTTTCGCCCCTTAGAATTTTCTATTCCCGGCGGATTGGCAAATCAATAAATAGTGAGGTGGTAC
This sequence comes from bacterium, assembly GCA_049700315.1. Classification (GTDB taxonomy): domain Bacteria; phylum Hydrothermota; class Tepidihabitantia; order SM23-42; family JAOAFX01; genus JAOAFX01. The sequence continues at coordinate 624 of JBNAVN010000101.1, read as the reverse complement.
CGATAATCGGTGGGATAAAATTGACAAGTAAATCAGAAAGGTTGAATTACGGTCTATTTGGTGCGTATACTGATGAGGTGAAGAAAGGTGATACACTAATTGAATCGGCGCGTGGATTTGGTGTGTTTCGGTCAAAGTATGGAGTCCTGCAAAATTCAGATGTAGGGATGCTTTTCAGTGGCACGGCAGTGAATAGTGATACATATGATTTTGCAATTGGATTTGATGGCGCATATCGTTCAGGTGCGAATCAATTAGTAATGCAGGGTGCATTGAGTGACCGGAATGGTAAAATAGGGACTGGTTTTTCATCAGGGTTTATGGGGTTTGTAAAGAATTTTCTCACTCTTTTCGGCATAGAGGTGATTGGGGATTCATTTGATGTGAAGGATATTGGCTATGTGCCCTGGGCAGGGATGAAGAAATTTGTGGTATTTACAGGACCATACAAACAATACGCAAAAGGTTTTTTAAGTAATCTCTGGACCGGATTTGGGGGTGTAATTGTTAAGAATCCCGATGAAAAAGATTGGTCAAAAATAGGATTTTTTTGTTTTAATCCCAATTTCAGGAATAACTGGGGTGGGAATTTAGAACTTGAGGCAGGCCCTTATTATGAGGCGG
>JBNAVN010000100.1:0-5563 GCA_049700315.1 bacterium | reverse complement strand
GCGATTATGGGGGTTTCAGGGGGTATCCCCCTGATGTATCTTGTATATTACTACAAATTTTGGATACAGAAATTCATCAATTCTTTGATAGAATATTTTTTACAATACTCCGTCAATCCGAGAATTACCAGAATGACGGAGTGTAATTCTTGACTTTCCAAAATTTTTAAGTAATATTATTATGAGGAGATAAAAATGGAAACATTAACTATTCCGGCGCAATATAAAAATAAAAAATTGAAGCCTTTAACACAACTCCCAAAGGATGGCGAGTATGAAGCTATAATCGTGCTAATAAGAGCAGATAAACAAAAAAATCATAGTAGACTGCTAAAACTTAAACCGCTCTCACTTGGCAAGGAACTGAAATCTTTGACTCGCGGGAATTTATATGAAAACTACAGATAAGAGCGTTGTTATTGACACTAATATCTGGATTTATTTTTTAAATAAAAACTCACCTCATCATAAAAGAGTACGGGATAAAATTGCTGATTTGATAATGATTGGTTACTCAATCTTTATTACAACTCAAATTATCAGAGAAATCTTTGTTGTTTTGACTAAAGAGGAATTGGTCGAAAAACCTGTGGAAATCAATAAGGCGATTAGAAGGGTTCGTGAAATTTTAGAATCGGTAAATATTATCTATGAGAATAATGAAAGTCTGCAAATACTTACTGGATTGATTGCAAAATATAAATTAAAAGGCAAGCGAATCCACGATGCAAATATTGTTGCCGTAGCCCTTGCTAATAATATTAAACAAATCTTCACCAACAATATTGACGATTTTAAATTTTTTACGGAAGTAAAAATTTTAACCCTTTAATATTCTATGTGAGCCGTTCAAGAAGAACTTTGATGACTGGTCAGTGAATATGAGATTTAAGATTCTGACAAAATTGGAATCAGAAGCAATAGACTTTGCGAAGTGTTGTAGTGACCATGGCAATAAAAATGACGCGCGGAAGGTATTGCAGAAAGTTTTGAAGATAATCCCGGATTGCGAAGAGGCGAAAAGATTGTTGAATAGTCCGATAGTCGGATAGTCTTATTGTCGGATAGTCTTATTGTCGGATAGTCTTATTGTCGGATAGTCTAATGGTCTGGTTGGATGGTTACATAGTTGGATGGTTGGAGCGACAATTAGGACTGGAAAGCCCATGCCTGCAGAATCGTTTTGTATCAACAACGCAACAGCAAGCTGTTACACTCCAGTAAAATATGTGCCTTAAGTCGCTACTCCGAACCCTTACCTTAAGAGAATTACCTTCTCAATCTGTTTATAATCACCAACCTCTAGCCGCACAAAATAGACACCAGAAGGCAATCTGCGACCCAAATCATCATCACCATGCCAAACAACCCGGTTAAATGGTTGAATTCCGCCATCCGCCAAGTTGCGTGGCGGATGATTGGCGGCTAAATGGTTAAATGATTTCACTAAACGCCCACTTATATCATAAATTTTTATACTGACTACTGGGTACTGACTACTGACTACTTCCGCAAGGCTGAAGCCTTGCCCTACATTGTCGTTTGAAAATTGGGAATTCGAATTTGCTTGGGATTTGGGATTTCGAATTTCGAATTTTATTGTAAGGTGGTTCTTGAATGGATTTGGATAAACCAGGAAAGAAAACTCGTTTTCCTTCTCCTGTTCTCTCTTTTCACTAACACCAATCTGACTCACCGATAACTTTTCAAGACAGGAATAATCACCCCAGCCCCAGGCAGTATTATATCCACGCACATAATAATAATACTCACCAACCGCATGATTTGTAAAGGTATATGTGGTATCAGTTATATTGTTCGCAATCACATTAATATTACCAAATAAACAAACCGGACGAATATCATCAACATAAAAACCACCATTGAGCGTATTCCCATCGGTCATTGAACGAAAACGAAAATAAACCGACTTCCCTACCCAATTCGCCAGCGAATACGCCTTTCTAACCCAGGAAGTCTGAGTACCAGTAAACCTTGTCGTATCAAGATTGAACCACTCTTTGGTATTCTCTGATAGCTCAGCGACTGCCACATCATAATTGTTCTCAAGATTGTAATAACACCAGAAAGTCAATGAATCACCAGACTGGACAAGATAAGGATGTAAGGTCTGTACCACACTGTTCATATTGTTCGTATTCCCTGAAAACAAACTATAAGAACCTGAATGGTGCTGGGCAGTTGATAGACTGAAACCCTGCAATACCCAGCGACCAGAACCGGATTCAAGATTGTCTTCAATTATGCTCGGATTGGAGAGTTCAACGAGTTCCCATTGTGTAGGATGATTATCATATGTATTCTCTGGATGCCAGATGAGTGTAAAATTTGGTGACACAGTATCTAAAGGATGAATCTGTGGTGGTGAAACAACACCTTCAGCAACAAGAATCAAAGAATCTGAAAAACCTGCAAGATATTTCGCAGCCTTAAATACCTGTCTTGAGATAAAATCAAGATTTGCAACTGGTTCGTAGAATGCAGTTCCGATCTCAGCACCATAGAAAAGGGATGATAGACCATTTACATAATGATTATATCCATAAACCCAATCCCTTGCATTTCCACAGGTTGGATAAGGATTATTATATGATTGTCCAGGTGTATAAGTTCCACCGCCCACGCGTTGCATAATGCCTGCCATATAATTCCCTTTTGCTGTATACAGTGTGGCATCAGGTGTTCCGCCTGCCTTATATCCCCACGGCCACATCACCTGTTCGCCATAACTGTGTAATGAAAATCCGGTTGTAATATTATGCTGGCGGATATACATTGCATAAGCACGAACCTCATCACCGGAAAATCCATAGGCTCCACAAAATGTCTGGTCAGAAGGATAATGTGAAACCTGCGCTTCATCTGCAGCACCCCAGTATCCATCAACCTCGCCATTACAGGCACCAGAATAATTACGATTGCAATCTGTGCCGACTCCACCACCAAATGGTTCCCGATTTTTTCTCCAGCCACCCTGGTAATACTGCCAGTCATAAACATATCCATCAACATTTATCACGGGAAAACAATAAATCTGTGTAGTATTGATTATTTCAGCAATCTCAGGAACTGTATTATAAGAACGTAGCATTGAATCAGCAAAGAATAGAACTGCCTGAGGGGTTGCCCATTCCCTTGAATGGTGACAGCCATCAATTGTAAAATTAGGCTCAAATTCATCAAGATTAACATTATCTGATATCTTTACTCCGTATATCCACCTTCCTTCATAGGTGCGTAAAGGTAAAGAATCCATTTTACAGAGTGCTGGATAATTCTGGGCAAGGTGTCTTAATGAATCAACAATCTGTGTATAATTAAGATAACTTCCCCGAACTTCTTCTTTCTCTAATTCCAGGCTATACGCAGTCACCTCATAAGGTAATCCTGAGGCAATCACCTGATCAAGACCATTGCGATCAACCACTAAATCAAACCATTCACCACTTCTTCCTGCAGCAATTTCAAGTGGTTTACCTGAAATCTTTTGGAGTTCTTCCCAGGAAGGTACATAAACCCTCACAACCATATCCTGGGCTATCAAAAGATTCAACACAAAAGGCAATAAAGTTAGCATTTTACCCCCTTTTTCTATCTTATTCTTACAAACTTCTCAATCATTCTCTGCCGACCTGACTCTATACAAATAAAGTAGATGCCACTGGTAAGTTCCTCAGTACTAATAATCTGACCATCTATTTTTCTTTCTATTATACACCTGCCATCTATGTCAAAAATTCTACAATTGAATTTCGAAATTTCTTCACAGTCAATACCTTCAACCTTTATAAAATCAGTGCATAGTTTGGGTGTAATTTTTAATGAAGAAAAAGCCTCTTCACCTGAACTGTAGATTCCATTTTCATAAAGGATTATTGATTTTAAACAATCTACACTATCACCTGCATTGTCCTTTAATACCAGCCGAATGATATAATCCCCCGGGTCCAAACCAACTGTGTTCCAAAAGCATAAAGTATCACGCCGAATTTCATTAGAACCTGAATCGCACACAGGTATCCAATTTGTATCCCCAACTGACTGATAGAAAACCTGGTAAAATCCAAAATCAAGCGGTTGATATTGACCTTTATCAATCCAGGCTGAACCAATGATGGGAATTGTATCATTGGTATTTCCACTATTTGGACCCGTGATTGAAAGGACAAATACGAGTGATGTATCAGAAGGAACCGGGTCAATCGGAAAATTGGAATTTAACAGAATCATTATAGAACTACCTGTACACCATATATTCCCCCAGGGCATTGCACAATAACCAATAATACAAATACTATGTCCATTTGAAATGATATCTGCTGAAATACTTGACAAAGCGGCCATCAAAAATGCATTATCATTTGATTCCAGATGACCACCGGTGTCGTCACAGAATGCATTGTGAAGATAGACATAACTATTTCCATAGGCGCAGAGCTCACCAAATATTGAACTGTATAATTCTAATGAAATTGTATCAAAAGGATAGATATTCCAGGTTTGAACTGTTGTATGTATGAGATGAAAATTGCGGTCAGATAAAGGTAGTGTATAATCTTCGTAATATAAACCATTCACCAATCCTGATAGAGTAAGCGAATCACTTCCACCAAGGAGCAAACCGGTCACCCTTAATAAAGAACTGTCTATCATCACATTTGAGCCTTCAAGCGGAATTGCTGCCCACATACAATTTGTTGAACTGTCAATCTCAATGTGATAACCGATACCCTGAATATTTCCCAGCGTAGAATCAATAAAAAATCTGTCTACCTGCGCGCCATCAGGAAATTTGATATTGACCATTGAAGATTCAGGGAAGAAATACCAGGAAAGAAAGTTATCGACATTTTTAAAATGTGCAAAACAATAATCTGAAAAAAGCCATTCACCTGTAACACCAACATTGTTCAAATAGACATTTGCCCAACCACTCACCATTGCAGTAGTCCAGTCATAATTTGTTGTATTCTGGATAATTACCTTTGAAAATCCACCTGTTGAAAATCCGAATGGAAATCCATTATAGCGTGTGTTTGAGTTTGTCAGCATAAATTCTGCTGAATCAATGAGCGTAATACCATATTGATAAATATAATCCTGTAAAAATTTTAAATAACTTGAATCCACCAGAACCTTTCCTTTATTTAAAACATAAATATTGCCATCAAGATTGAAATCAGCATTCTTTAGCCTGAGGACCCCATCATTTACAATGAATATATTCCCCCCATTATAAAAATATCCAGAAACAAAAAGTGTCTCACCTGGTGTATCACCAATTATTATATCTGATAATGGATTAAAATGAGATTTACAATCAAACAGGGAAAAAATTGACTTTAGATTACTCTGAACTTTTTTTTCAAAGTTTTGCTGGACATTATAAGATTCTTTTGATATTCTATTTATTTTGAATATTACTTCATCAATTTTCTCTTGAGGAAAATGACTCACAAAACTTAAAAAAAAGACAAATGCCACGGACTCTCCTTATCTTATCTATTATAAGAATAATTTTCAGAAAGTCAATAGAATTTAT
>JBNAVN010000099.1:0-5733 GCA_049700315.1 bacterium | reverse complement strand
AAAATTGAAATTTGTCTCATTTTATGAGAATCGTGTCTCACTAAATGAGACACGAACAAATGCAGAACTGGACTGCATTTGCTTGATTTTGTGGATAACCTGTCTCACTAAATGAGACTGAGGGATGTGGATTTTATGAAATTTCAGCGCTTTTGAGTTGGCACGAAATTTGCATATAAAAATTATGTAGATGGTTTTTGGGTTAGGGTTAAAAAATGGGTTAAATAAAGGTGTAAGGTTAAAAGTAAATGGATAAGAAAGGAGAAAAGACTATGGGGTTAAATAGATTTTATAGTAGTTGTGCAATGAACCAAAGAATAGAGATAGATGAATCAGAAAGGCAATTTTAGATTGCTAAATGAACCAGATAGACCAGAGAAACCAAATAGACCAGATTACGGTTCCGGTCCTGACCCCTGTGGATTGGAAGGTGTGGTTGTTGGGTTAGGGTTAGGATGCTGGATTATAAAAACACACCTTCAAAATTCCGCAGCGAGAAGGGTCCTGCAAAAAGGTCGTGCTATTCGGGGGCCGGTAGAGATTGAAAACTTTTTACAAAAAAATAAGAAAATAGGGAGGTTCTATGAGTCCATTAATTCTACCAACTGCTGTAGATTGTGGTGTCTGCGGCGGCTGCGGGGCCTGCGGTATTTGTGGTCCAACTTTAGTTGCTGCGATAGCTACTGTTGCGATTGAATCGGTATGGTACATAATTCCTCACTAACCTACCGCTACTCTGTGTAGAAGTTGTCCGAAAATCGATACTTAAAAAGTAAATTAGGAGCTCAAAATGGATCCTATTATAATGCTTGCTCCGGAGACTTGCGCAGGCTGTGTATTATGCTGGGGATGCTCTCCTTCATGCCTTGGACCACAAATACTTGTATATGGTGTCGTGGTAAATCAGGTGCATTTAATTCCGTGGTAAGGAAACGGGAGGGGCTGGATAGCTATATTCTATCTTACCCCTCCCTCAATAGTAATAGTGTAAATTGAAATGGGAGCAAGAATTTTATGAATAGAGAAGGATACTTAGTCCCCCGCGAAGGAATTTGGATATGGCAAAATCCTCACGGTGGAATGCTTTACACAACCACAAAGTTAACATACAGATTGAATAATGATGCTTTAGAAATCATCAAGCTTTGTAACGGCAAAGCCACATTTGATGACATATTACAATCACTGTGTAAAGAAGGAAAAAAATTGACGCTAGATGATATTGAAAAGATTAGAAAATTTATATATAATTTAGTTAATATGGATATTCTTCAAATCAGTTCCGTTCCTCTTGCCAAAGAATTTTTAATTGTGGGTGAGAGAGAAATATTTCAGCCTATTCATTGTACTGTTGAACTCACGAATGCGTGCAACTTGAAATGCAACTACTGCTATAATAACACGATAGACCTCAAACAAAATAAATATCATGGATATCTTGCTAATCCTATTGCCTTTTTTTCTCGTCTATATAAGCAAGGAATAAGAGTTGTTGAATTATCAGGCGGTGAACCTTTATTACATCCTGAGATATATGATATTCTAAAGTTTGCAGGCAAGACTTTTACACATATTGCTTTGCTTACTAACGGCTTACTATTGGATGCTAGTATTTTGGCAATTGCAGAAAATCTTGGAAAAAGATTTACGCTGCAGATATCAATCCCCTCTATAAAACCCGCTCGCTACTACAGAATCACAGGAATGGATGTTTGGGACAAGGTTTTTAAGAATATCTCTCAACTTCCTCGCCACGATATTACTTTCAGAATAGCAATGGTGGTTATTGAGAGGAAGGTGTAAATGAAATTAGAGATGTGGCGTATTTCGCAAAATCTCTGGGAGCAAAGATGTTTGGGGTTGTTCCGTACGTACCACTGGGACGGGCAGAATCCTTACCGCCTATTCCACAACACTCGCTTGTCTTATTTGCAACCCAATTAAAAAAATTAGAAGATGAACTTCCCAATTTTGTGGGGATTATTGATGGTGATTTCCCTGATAGAAATGCAAATAATTGTGGAGCTGGATCACGAACCATAGTTTTTGACCATATGGGTCGGTCTAGGCCTTGTGCATTATTCCCTGCGGATTTTGCTCAATTTGCCTTTCATAATAACGAAACGCTTAGGCGACGCATTGCTGAGGTGATTTCACCACGAGAGGAAATTTGTGGAAATTGCAATTTTATTAACTTTTGTAAAGGATGTATTTTGAGGGGATGGCTTAGATTCAAAGGATCAAATTGTGTATGGGGAAGAAGTCAGAAGATACACGAAATTTTTGATTTCGCGATAAACAATGGCTAGAATTATTGTTGAGAATCTCGTTAAGAAATTGAGTAATAAAATTGTTCTGAATAATATATCTTTTCAGATTGCAAATGGACTCTTCGCTTATATTGGTCCTAATGGTAGTGGTAAAACGACTACCGTACGACTGTGTTTAGGGATTCTAAAACCTACGTCAGGAGAGATAAAAATATTGAAAGACGATGGATTTCCTGTTTTAAATAGCGAAATAGGGTTTGTATTAGAAAATGAAAGTCCATTTGAGAACTTTACCCCTCAGGAATATTTAGAATTCTATGCCGAAATCTATGGTGTTGTAAGAAAAGAAGAGAAGATTTCAGAATTATTGGAAAAAATCGGGCTTGCATCAAGAAGAAAAGAGAAAATTGCTAAATTTTCAAAAGGTATGAAAAGAAAATTATGCATCATCAAATCTCTTATGGGAGATCCACAAGTGCTGTTTCTTGATGAACCGTTCGAAGGCGTTGAAATTGAGGCACGAAGGGAACTGAAAAATATCCTTTTAGAAATAAAAAGTGAGAAAATCATATTTGTGACGACACATAATTTACCAGAGATAGAATCTATGTGCGATGCATTTGGAATAATAATCAACGGAAGTTTTGCTGGACCTTGGGAACGAGAGGCTTTAAGTGGAAGATCACTTGAAAATTTCTATTTTTCAGTGAGAAACACGTTTACAAATGAGGGTCTTAATTAAAAGAGAGATTACTTACTTTTATCTGAAAAATCCTATGGTAATTTTTCTTAATGTCATTTTGGTCTTGTTTGTCATACCTTCATCAATGTTTCCAGTATTTATGTCTCAGGATGATATTGGTTCTGTTGTTTCGGTTCTCCATAAACTAATCCCCGCGATGATTATAATATTATTAGGAGCACAATTAACTGCCATGCAGTTTTACCGAGAGAAAATAAATAAAAATTTTGAAGTGCTATTGGCACTTTACCATGACCCAGTCAAGATATGGTTTTGCAAAATGGTGCCTCTCTGGATAATAATATATTTTCTTTATCTCATTGGTCTATTGTTTGCATTTACAATACTGCCGCTTATTGCATCTAAAGTTATACAATGTAAAGATTTTTCTTTTTACTTAAATTTATTTTTGTTGTCTCCCCTATTAGGGATGGCAATCTTAGGATTGAACAGTGTTATACAACTCCTTCTTGATGACATTCGTGTGATGAATCTTTCATTAATAATATTTGTCTTTCTGTTTCTCTTTTTCTTACCACAAATTTCAAAGCTCATTCCTTTGATTAAATTTCTTGAACAGTTTTCTATTTTGAGTATATCTGCCTCGGTCTTTCTGATAATAATTTCCTTGGTAATATTGAAGATATCTCCAACAGAGAAATATCTATAATAGCTATGAATGAAAATAATTTTGATAAATTAATTTTATGAGTGAAATCATCTCCCTTGCTTTCCAGACTTTCAAATACCATAAACTACGTTCGTTTCTAACAACACTTAGCATCGTCATTGGGGTAACTACAGTAATTTCAATTCTTTCGTTAATTGAAGGATTTAATCAGGCGGTTTTGGGTGAAATTCGTTCATTGGGGTCTGACGCCATATCTCTAACAAAAGCACCAGTCACGATGGTCAGTAATCTTAATATTGAGAAGATTGCAAGACTTCCTGATTTGACAATAGAAGATGCCTTGGCAATTGCAAAATTACCTTCAGTTGAAGTAGTTGTTCCATTAATAGTAAAACAGATCGGCGAGATTAAATACAAGGGTAAAAAGGTCATGCAAGTAACAGTTATAGGCACGACTGCTGAATATTTTATTGCAGAAAATTATGCGATTGAAATTGGTCGCGCCTTGAGCGATGAAGATATTAACCATCGTCGGGCTGTATGTGTTATTGGGAATTCCATCTATGATGCGTTTTTTACGGAAGAAAATGTAATAGGGAAAGATTTAAAAATCAATAGCCACCGAGTGAAAGTATTGGGTGTGTTAAAGAAAAAAGGTACCATCTTGGGAAAGAATTTGGATAATGTAATCATAATGCCTTATACCTTTTTCGAAAAAATTTTTAAATCTCGGCGGACGCTATCACCACTTGAGTGGGCCTCTTTTACATACACCATCCGTATTAAACCGCGCCCAATGATGTTGAAAAAAACATTAGATGCCGTGGAAGAAGTCATGCGACGGAGAAGAGGACTGAAGTATGATGAACCAAACAATTTTGGGTTAGTAACTCAAGAGATATTGTTTGAGATGTATAGAAATGTCACCCGAGTTGGTTTTATTGCCATTGTGGCAATTGCGGCAATTTCATTAATCGTCGGAGGAATCGGAATAATGAATATTATGCTTGTTTCGGTTGCTGAGCGAACCAGGGAGATTGGAATTCACAAGACAGTTGGGGCGTCAAATCAAAATATACTATTACAATTTATCACCGAATCAGTTGTCCTTACGCTGATTGGTGGTGTCATTGGCATTGTCTTGGGTATTATTTTGGCTTGGATAGTTTCCACCGTCTCACCGCTCAAAGCGGCAATAGCTCCCTGGATGATTCTTTTGGGTTTTGGTTTTTCTTCGGCAACAGGAGTTTTCTTTGGCATATATCCCGCGCACAAAGCAGCCTCATTAAACCCGATTGAAGCATTGAGGTTCTAATAGTAAGAATCTCTACTTATATCACACCGACGATGACCTTGGGCATTTTTAATGAATTTGTCTTTAATGCACCGGGTACTGATTTTGGTGCTACAGAATATCTTTCCAATCGGTTTGGATTTTTGTTTTCATATAATTTCAGACCGAAGTCCTGGTTATATATTGCCTTGAATGATTATCGCACAAATCAAGGGCAGGGTCTTGCATTACAAAATCAGATTGGTGCAATAAAGGCAAAGTATTTGATATATTTTTAAGAAGGCAATTGGAGGCATTTTAGGGCAATTGAGGGCTATATAGCGTGTCCAGTTTCAACTGGACAGAGTGTAGCGTCCGACTTCAGTCGGACGAAAATAATCGTCCATCTAATCCGCCACACTGCATGGCGGATGGACGCTACAAAATCTTTTGAATTTCACCGTCTGACGAAACCGTATAAGCACATTTTTTTAACGGCAATAAATTGCCTACTCCATTTAAAACCAAGTAGGAATGTAGGGCAAACCTTTCAGTTTGCATTGATTTCTTGGAGACAAATGATCTTTCAAAGATTATTGTCGCGGTTAGGAAACCGCTCCTACGGAATTGGGGTGAAAGATTTCCTGGAGTAGGGACTTTAGTCCCGTTAACCACAATTAACGAAACCATATAACGACAGACGATATTTAGAAAAGGGTAAAAAAGGGGAAATAGGGGTTAAAAGGGGTGAAGAGGGGTTTCTCCCTTGATTTCCCCTTATCACCCTTTATCACCCCTTATGACCCTTGCTTGATAG
>JBNAVN010000098.1:0-5927 GCA_049700315.1 bacterium | reverse complement strand
ATAAACCAGGTCCCGCCAGCATTTTCGTAGCAGTATTTGATGTAATTGCGCACCTTCTCAGCATTATCAACACCAGGAAAATAAGTGTAGATTGTTTGGGGTGTAATAAGATATGTCTTTATCCCCTGGTCGGTCATCCAGTCCGCATAAGGCTGGAAAGCAGAATGAAATTCCTGCGGTGCAATGATTATCGCTGGACCAACAGGAAATGGAGCAAAGGAACCAAGTTGTTCTTCTTCAACAATCGCAGGCTTCTGATAATAAACAGAAATCTCATTATCATTTTCTACTACACTTCTCAATGCTACATCATAAACCGCCTGCTCATATTTACCACGCACCCTTGCACGCACCTCTGGAAGATTATTCGGACCAAAAACAAATTCAAATCCAATCGGTCTTACTAAATATAACCTCTTTGTTTTCGGCCGATACTGGAGTGGCTTTACCTCTACAGTCACAATCCTTGCACCATCCATTATACCATCACCAATGATTTTTACAAACTCGCCCGGGAAAAGGCTGTCAGAATTGTAAATCAGAGTGTCTGGTGGAACCCAGTGAACAGTCTCGCCAATAATTCTTGGCGGCTGTGCAGGATAGATGTAGTATTCGCCAGGAATCTGGACAAACTGGAATTGAGAGATAATCAGAGATTCTGCCTTCGCATTCGGTGGAATGATATAGTTAAGATAGACTGCCGGCAACTCAGGTGTGCCGGGTTCACCACGAAGGCTAAACTTTGGTGCCTTTATCCGGTCAAAGCCCTGCTGTTTATAAAAGGAGAAAGTGGTTGCAGGATAATCAACCGTATACCCGCCCCACAGCAGAACTACCGATACACCAATTAAGATTGCTATTTTGAGGAATTTCATTTTTTTCCTCCTTTCTCGCCTTCGCCATCTCCATTATAAATGAAATTCTTTTTCTGTCAAGGTTTTCAATAATAAAAATTCTGAAAAAGTATATGGAATTCAGCTGCAATTTCAATAAGATGTTTTTTTTCACTAATTAGCAGAATTTTTACCTCATAAGTATAAATTTCTTTGAAACCTTCTCATTGTTTTGTTTTAGAGCGACAAAGTAAACTCCGCTCGCGAGGTCACTGAGATTGAGAATCTTTGTATAATTTCCGGACTGACAATTCTTAAATTTTATTGATTTTCTCTTTGCACCAATGACATCATAGATTTCTATCTCTACATCACCTGTATTTCGGAGGCTATATTCAATAGTTAAATAACCATAAGAAATATTCGGATGGACCTTTATCCTCAATCCTTTATCATGTATCCTGTATCCAGTATCATTGTCTTTTATATCCATAAAGGTGCCTTTAGCGTACTTGAATCCATAACTGCTGGTTGGATAACATACATTGGGTTGATTATTCGCATCTAAATCAAACGCGACATCTGAATCTATTGTTAGACTATTAGGATCTGGTTCTATCCATCCACAATCATACCAAATTCCATTTCGCTTAAAAACATAACAGGGATGAGCAATCAATGGGTCGGGTAAGTATACAATATGTGGATTATCTAAATTGTCTAAATCTATGACAAGTCGTATACCGACTTGACCGAGCCCAGCCACTCCCTCAAAATGCCAAATAGAAGTACTATCACACCAACTGTATATAAGGGCACCTTCCCAATCAAAAGCAATGCAAGGTCTATCATCACGACTCAAGCCAAGGGAAACACGGCTAGCACAGCAATAGTCACCGAGAACAGGTTCCACAAACCAGGTGCTATTAGAATCGACATAGGTGGCTATTTTTAATGTGTCATTAATTCCGTAGCAATGGCCAAATGCAATATGTGGGGTATTTTTACGGTCAAACCTCAAACAAGGATAGTAATCCGTTGGTCCAAGTTGAATGTTGGCATAGGCTGAATCATATTCTACGATAGAAGTATCCCAGGTTGTCCCATTAAAATGGGCATATTTGATGTAATGAATGGAGTCGGGCACGTTCCAGGCGATATAAGCAACACCCGGAAGTCCAGCAGTGTCAATATCAATGGATGTCCTGTAATCAATCCAGTAGTTTCCAAGAGTACCAATTATTGAATCAATGGTATCAAGGACCCAGATGCCATTTTGCCTGTGACCATGACATACATAAGTGGGGCCTGATGCTTCATAGCGACAAAAATAGCTTATATGAGGGGCATTACTCTCATCGCAAGATATGGAAAAAGCGTTGCACAAGTAACCAGTGTCAACTACTTCAATCTGCCAATTTGAATCTGTCCGATAGGCATAAACAACACTTTTTGTGTAAATTTTATCATAAATTACATGCACTTTGTCATCCGCACCAATTGTCAGACTGCTGAATTTAGGGCCGGTTTGACTGTCTATTATTTCGTACTCCCATCTTACCTGACCAGCGCACAAACCCAAAATTAAAATAGCAAGATATTTTTTCATACAAGATCCCTTGATTCTTACGACGGAGACGGCGAAGGCATCTCGCTAACTCACTTTATGAGAAGGAATTTCTTTGAAACCTTCTCATTGTTTTGTTTTAGAGCGACAAAGTAAACTCCGCTCGCGAGGTCACTGAGATTGAGAATCTTTGTATAATTTCCGGACTGACAATTCTTAAATTTTATTGATTTTCTCTTCGCACCAATGACATCATAGATTCCTATTTCTACATCACCTTTATTTTGGAGGTTATATTCAATGGTTAAACGACCATAAGAAATATTCGGATGGACCTTTAACTTAAACTCTTTATCAAGTACGAGAGGTCCGGGACCACTGTCTTCTATCCCTACGACTGTTCCTTTGGCGTATTTGACGCCATAATAATTTACTTGTGATGCCCTATCCCAATCGCTGAATCTAAAAGACACACATGGTTTTCCCTCTCTCTCCAATAATAGCGTAATATCTCCAAGGTTATCTAGAGTTGAGTCTATGGGCCCATAATCATGCCAAAAAGTATCTTTACAACAGTATCTTACTGCGCCGTAGCTGGAATACAATATTGAAGGGCGGCTATCTTCGTTTAGGGCTATAGAAAGATTTACCATAAGCCAACCAATGTCGATCCCGGTGTATTCATGATACCATATTCCATCTCGCCGATATGAACAATAAAGTCCCACATCAACTCCATGGGCAATATACGGCTCATCCCGGTTATTTATTGCAAATGAGATAGGAGCACAACCATAGGTATGATTATACACCGTATCCTTGACCCACTTATTTAGAGAGTCAACCCACCATGCCAATCTTATTGTGTCAGTCTGGCCAACAATATGATGATATCCAATGTGTGGAATACCTTGGCTATTGAACTTTAAATTTGGATACCGGTCAGATGGTTGATTGATACTCCCACATCCAGTATCATATTCAACCACAGAAATTTGCCAATTTATACCGTCAGAATAAGCATATTTTATGAAAAATACTGAATCAGCAGGATTAAAAGAAACATAAGCAAGACCAGGATTGCCACCATTATCTACATCAATTGTAGTGCGAAAATAATTAAATGGAAACCAATAAGGTGTCAATATATCAGATATTGTATCAATAATAATTTTATGCCACAAATTGGCATCTCTGTAAGTGTAACATAAGTATGCATTTTGCCCAATCATTTCATAGTAACTACAATGAGGGGTATTATACCTGTCAAAAATAAGTGATGGGCAGGCATAAAATGAACCAGAGTCTATAAGTTCTTTTGCCCACATATTATTACTGATACGCCGGGCGAAGATTAACTTGCTGTAATTCTGTTTATTGAAAACGATGTGAGGTATATCATTTGTATCAAGTGCCAGAAAATTTTGATATTGGAATTCATTAGGAGATTGAAGCGTAATACTATCAACAATTTCTATTTCCCAATTTATTTCACCAAAGCATAATATAGAAATTAAAAGAACCAGATATTTATTCATAACTTTCTCTTTAATTTTACAGTGGAAACGGCGAAGGCATCTTGCTAACTTATTCTATGAGAAGGAATTTTCTTGAAACCTTCTCATTATTTTGTTTAAGAACGACAAAATAGATACCGCAGGAGAGATCCTCAGTATTTATTATTTCGCGATAGTATTCAGGTTTAAGATGAGTGCGGTTTATTGATTTCACCACCGAACCTGTCGCATCGTAAATAGCAAGTTGGACATCACCCTGAACCGGAACACCATAGTTGATGGTCAAACTACCTTTGACAAGAGTTGGCAACCCAGTGATACAGAGTGAAGTTGGAATGAGTTTCTCTGACTCAGAAGATTGTTCTCCACCTTCTGGCGGAATTAACACGAGGCAGATGGTTTGTGATGGACGATATTGGGTATAATTATTATCAGCATTATGGAGTCTTGTGACGGTCACTTTTAGAGTTCCTGTAGATTGCGGCTTGATAGTAAAAGTGACATGTCCGTTTGCATTAGTAGAACCTACCTGATAGATGTCACTGGGCTTGTTTAAACATACCTTTGAGTACCGAAGCCTTCTACCCGTAGTCGCATCGCTTACAGTGACAGTAAATTGAGTTTGCTGTCCTACATAGATGCGCCTGGAATGGCTGATATTTAAGGTACCCGGGGTTTTGGTCCAAATTTCAGCAGAGGGCGATCCGAAGAGCGTGTGTCCATAGCAAACATATCGTCCATCAGCGGCAAACCAATTTATAATTTCATCGCACTTTGAAAATGCCTCGGCTACTCCTATTCGCATCAATGATGGCTCAGGTGGTGCTCCAACCCACCACGGATTCATAATACGATTCCAGAACGCGTATTGGAGATCGTAAGAAGGACCTCCTCCTTGCCACAAACCGTTCCTTGTATTAGCAAGAAAAGCAAAAGCGCCAAACGGTCCCTGGTTACCCTGATGATTATAAAGATATGCATCAACATAAGCATCAGCTATGCAAGTATCGGTTCCATTCTCATAATATATAGGATGTGCAAGTGTATCATATGCGCCAACATAGCAACTAATAGAGTAGCCAACGAAGTATTCATCAACGTTAGTTAACCAGTTCAATCCAGCATAATATTGGTTTGGTGTTTCTTCCCACCAACTACGATGGTCTGCATTCGGATTATGGCGCAGTCTATAATCTCCGGCATTACCGTGGCAATTGATATTAACAATCCCGTATCCACGACTCATTAGATTTAATGCCGCATCCGCCCAATAATCTTGTGCGTATATGTGCCCGATATGTACAGGAAAAACCGAAGGCGAATTACCGGTGCCTACAGGAGTAGAATATATCCAGAGTGCAGAATCAAAAATTACTCCCGGTGTCTTTTCATAGTGGAGTGCCTTAGCTACCCAATTAGTAACTTCTTGCGATGTGTAGGCGGAAACCCTGCCAACAAAAACCTCTGGCCAGCGGTCGGGCAAATCTTCCCATTCACCCCATCTCCCATCATTATCTATGTCCCAGTTGCCTGTGAGGTCAGAAAAGTAAAGATCAGTAGGTATGATAGTATCCTCATCGTAAATATATTCTACGCACCATCTTACTGGAACAAAATTATTATGACCACGAGAATTGTCACTTCCCAGGATAAAATATGTTCCGCCAGCATTTTCGTAGCAGTATTTGATGTAATTGCGCACCTTTTCTGCATTATCAACGCCCGAGAAATAGGCGTAGATTGTCTGGGGTGTAATTAGATATGTCTTTATCCCCTGGTCAGTCATCCAGTCCGCATAAGGCTGGAATGCAGAGTGAAATTCCTGCGGTACAATGATTATCGCTGGACCAACAGGAAATGGAGCAAAGGAACCAAGTTGTTCTTCTTCAACAATCGCAGGCTTCTGATAATAAACAGAAATCTCATTATCATTTTCTACTACACTTCTCAATGCTACATCATAAACCGCCTGCTCATATTTACCACGCACCCTTGCACGCACCTCTGGAA
>JBNAVN010000097.1:4334-5952 GCA_049700315.1 bacterium | reverse complement strand
CCCTGATTTTCATTAGGGCAGGCTTCAGTTGGACGATGCACTTTATTCGTCCAGGACCTGTCCTGAACCCTGGCCTGGCGCCAGGCCAGGCTTGTTTCAGGATTCGGATTTCGGATTTGCAACGATTCAGGAATGACACCACTTGTGGTGTTAAAAGGTTTTCTGTCCGAAGAACTGCGTAACCTTTAATAAAATTTTCCGTCTATGTAGTTAATGGGCAAAAGGATTATAATAATTTTGTTTTTTTTTGGGTTGTTTTATCTTTCAGGAAAACCATTGAATTTGAATGACCTCATTGATTCGGCCTTGGTGAATAACCCTGAACTTAATGCTGCAAAATCAAGGTATGAGGCAGAAAATCAGAATAGTCCATTTAATAGTTTGATGGAACCGATGTTTGGGATTGAATTCTCTTCTGATATGAGGATGTATTCAGTGTCACAGGAGATTCCTTTTCTCACAAAATTGAATACCCGAAATAAAATTGGTGTGCTTACTGCGAAACAATATCTTAATGAATACGATACAAAAAAGAACGAAGTCATCAAAAGGGTTAAAGATGCCTATGCCCGATTATACACGGTTCAAAGAGAAGAAGAGATAATGTCAAAAATAAAACAGAACCTTACAAAGATAGACGCCATTGCCCGGAAGAACTATGAACTTAACCGTGTTTCCCAGACCGATGTTTTACATATTGAACTGGCTCAAATAAAATTGGAAAACGAACTTTTGAACATAAAAAATGAGGAACTTTTAACCCTTGCAGAATTGAATCAAATTCTTGGCAGGGCACCTGATGCAGAACTGGAACTTTCTACTGACATTCCTTCAGAAAGTTCAGTTGTGAATATTGATAGTTTTTATAATCTTGCTCGCCAGCATAGCCCGGCTCTGAAAAGTTTCAAGACCCGAATTAGTATTGCCAAAACCAATCTCGCACTGGCACATCAGGAATATCTCCCTGATTTTATGCTAAAGTTTGAACAGGAAGAGATGGATTTTAAATTCTCCAATTCCAAGGTGATGATTGGTCTCACAGTCCCTTTGTGGTTCTGGAGTAAACAGAAGAATATGGTCAAAAGAATGGATGCGGAAGTCCGAATGGCACAGGCTGAATACCAGGCAATGGAGAATGAAGTTATGAGAATGGTGAAGGAAGTCGTGCTTATACTTGAAAATCAGATGCGTGAGATTCAATTATACAAAAATTCCATCATCCCCAGGATTGAGGCAACCTTGAAATCCGCAATCCGTGCCTATGAATTGAATAAAGTAGATATAATGACGGTTTTAGAAACCCAGAATATGCTTGTGGAGAATGAACTCCAATATTATAAGGCAAGGGCAGAGTATTTTAAAATCCTTGCAGAATTAAAAAGAATTTTGGGAAGGGAGGTCAAATGAAGAGGTTTTTTTATTATCCAATAACCATTGGGGTGTCATTGTTCCTGCTAGGTGGCATTTTTTTGATTGCCTGTGCGGGCAATAGCAAGACCGTGCCGGTATCGGACATCGGTAAAGAGGTAATCTGTCCAGTGACCGGTGAAAGATTCAAAATAACAAAACACACAAAATTTGTTGAATATGAGGGCAAGAGATATTATTTCTGCTGTCC
>JBNAVN010000097.1:0-4234 GCA_049700315.1 bacterium | reverse complement strand
GATAAGCCTGGCAAGTGTCCAATCTGTGGAATGGAATTGATACCGGTATATAAAGGAAGTGAAAATCAGGTGATTGTCAGTGAAGATAAGATTGCAATTCTGGGAATGAAGAGTGTTCTGGTAGAAAAGAAGCAATTGATCAAGAAGATTCAATTTCCGGTAAAGGTAGCAAAGGATGAGGAATTATATATTATCCAGCAAGAGATTCTTTCAACAACCGGTTCTGGCGAAATTCTGAAATCAGCAACCTTGAAGTTGAAACTGATGGGGTTTTCTGAAGAATGGATAAATCGTATTATAAATCAGAGAATTATTGATGAATCTTTGATCCTTCCAACACCACATCGTGCCTGGCTCATTGCCGATGTATATGAACAGGATTTATTATTTATCAAATCAGGGCAGAAGGTAAAGATCAGACTTTTTGCATATCCTGATAGAGAATTTTATGGAAGAATTGTTGCGGTTGAACCACAGATAAATCCTGAAACAAGAAGGGCGAAAGCGCGGATTCTGGTTAATCATCCGGTGGAGAAATTTTTTGTTGATATGTACGCCGAGGCAACGATAGAAATCCCCATAGGTGAACACCTGGTAATTCCTTATTCTTCAGTCATTGAAACCGGAAAACGGAAACTCGCCTATGTAGAGGTCACCCCCGGAGTATATGAGATGAGAAGCATCATAATTGGACCTGAGACCGATGAATATGTTGCAGTGATTGATGGTTTATCAGAGAATGAGAAGGTTGTTGTTGAAGGCAATTTTCTTTTAGATTCCCAGACCACTCTTGCCGGCGGACAATCACTTTTATATGGTGCAGGTGAAGAGGTAAAGGAGAGGCAGGTTGAACCCCAACTTCAACATCAGCACTGATAATCCTGAAAATAATAAATTAGCTGACAGCATAGGAATTTGAAAAATTCCTATACTGAATAACGAAACTTTCATTATGAAAAAAGAAAGACAAGATAAATCAGGACTTGGCGGTGTGCTAAAGACAGTGCACAACATCAGGCAGAGCGATTATGGGGGTTTCAGGGGACGTTCCCCCTGATGTATCTTAATATGATTGAACGATTCATAACTTGGTGTTTGAATAATAGATTTTTAGTATTACTTGCGACATTTATTATCATCATTGGTGGTATCCAGGCAATTAGAAATATCCCGGTTGATGCTATCCCGGATATTGGTGAAAACCAGCAGATTGTCTTTGTTGATTGGCCGGGAAGGGATGCGTTGACCATTGAGAATCAGATCACATATCCGTTATCAACAAGATTACAGGGTATCCCGGGTGTTAAGACAATCCGTGCATCGAGCGAATTTGGTTTTGCGATGATTTATGTAGTATTTTATGACAACATAGATTTTTACTGGTCAAGAACAAGATTACTTGAAAAGATTCAGGAGGCATCCAAGATTTTACCCGAAGGGGTTGTGCCAGTTCTTGGTCCAG
Organism: bacterium; assembly: GCA_049700315.1. Taxonomy (GTDB): domain Bacteria; phylum Hydrothermota; class Tepidihabitantia; order SM23-42; family JAOAFX01; genus JAOAFX01. The sequence continues at coordinate 2,772 of JBNAVN010000097.1, read as the reverse complement.
ATGCCACCGGTCTTGGTCAGGTCTTTTGGTATACAGTTGAAGGAAATGGATATTCACTTGCCCATCTCCGCTCAATCCAGGATTTTTATATTAAGTATCAATTGCAATCTGTAGAAGGGGTTTCAGAGGTTGCCTCAATTGGTGGATTTGTAAAGCAATACCAGATTGAGATTGACCCGAACAGACTCGCCACTTATGGGATAAAATTTTCTGATGTCTTTGATGCGGTTAGGATTTCAAATATTGATGTTGGGGCAAAAGTAATTGAGCGAGGGGGAATGGAATATATAATCAGGGGTGTAGGTTTTTTACAGTCAATAGAGGACCTGCATAATATTAGCGTAGGAGCTAGGAATGGAACACCAATTTTCTTAAAAGATGTCGCCCGTATCCAGATAGGACCTGAATTTCGTCGTGGTGCACTTGATAAGGCTGGTAAAGAGGTCGTTGGTGGGGTTGTCATTATTAGGTACAAAGAAAATCCATTAAAGGTGATTAAAAAAATAAAGGAGAAAATAATTGAATTAAGCCCTGGTTTGCCCAAAGGTGTGAAGATTGTCCCATTTTATGACCGGACCGAACTTGTCAATCGGGTGATAAATACGCTTACTGATACACTCATTCAGGAGATAATTTTCTGTATAATTGTGGTTTTATTCTTACTTGGTCATCTTCGTTCCGCAATCGTCATTTCACTTGGTCTTCCTGTTGCAGTAATTATTTCTTTTATCATTATGTATTTTTTAAAGATTGACTCCAATATTATGTCTCTCAGTGGTATTGCAATTGCGATTGGCACATTGGTTGATGCTGGTATTGTAATGACCGAAAACATTCATCGCCATTCTGTTTTATACAAAGAAAAAAACAGAATTGAATTGATCCTTGATTCGGCAAAAGAGGTTGGACCAGCAATTGTCACTGGAATTTTAAGCACAATCATTTCATTCATTCCAGTCTTTGCCCTTGAGTCTCAAGAAGGGAAACTCTTCAAACCTCTTGCTTTTACTAAAACATTTGCTCTGGGTGCCTCAATTATCGTTGCACTGAGTTTGACTCTTGTATTGAGTTTTTATTTTTTAAGAGGCAGGATGAGACCGGTTGAAGAAAATCCCGTGACAGGATTTCTATTGCGGATTTATGAAAAAATTCTGCGCTGGGTTCTCAAAAACAGGATAAAATTTCTGCTGATTCCTTTTGCAATTATTGCGACTGCAATTTTTTTAGGCACCAGAATCGGCAGTGAATTTATGCCTTATTTTGATGAAGGGACTATTTTATTTATGCCTGTTGTTGCACCTTCGGTTTCTCTAACCGAGGCAATGAAAATTATGCAGATTCAGGACAGTATCATCAAGACATTTCCTGAAGTGGAAGAGGTTGTTGGAAAACTTGGAAGGGCAGAGACTGCAACAGACCCGGCACCGATAGAGATGTTTGAAACTATAATTTCTTTGAAAGAAAAAAAGTTATGGCGTAAGGGTATGACAAAACAGAAGATAATTCATTCCCTTGATTCACTCTTGAAATTCCCTGGAGTGAGCAATATTTGGACACAACCAATTGTGAATAGGATTGATATGCTTTCAACTGGAATAAGGACCCCGGTGGGTGTAAAGATTTTTGGAACAAATGTTGATACACTACAAATACTTGCTGAGCAGATCAAAGAGATTGTCCAGTCAATAAAAGGTGCAGAAGACCTTTATGCAGAAAAGATAACCGGCAAACCATACATTGAGATAATACCTGACCGAAGGAAGATTGCACGGTATGGTTTGAATATCCAGGATGTAATGGAAATTGTGGAAATGGCAATTGGTGGCGAAAATCTGACAACCTTTTATGAGGGCAGAGAACGTTATCCGGTTCGTATAAGGATAGCCAGGGAACTTCGTGATACACCTGAAAAACTTAGTAGAATTTTTATTCCTACTGTGGACGGTGGCTATGTGCAACTTGGAAATGTAGCAGAGATTCACATTACTGAAGGACCAGCAATGATAAATTCTGAAAATGGAATGCTCCGTGCCTATGTTTTAGTGAATGTAAGGGGTCGCGACCTTATGGGTTTTGTAAAAGAAGCAAGCAGGATTGTTGCACAAAAAATGTCTGATAAGATTCCATCAGGGTATTCAATACAATGGTCAGGGCAGTTTGAAAATTTGCTCAGGGCACAAAGAAAATTATTTGTTTTAATTCCCCTGAGTCTTTTAATAATTTATGTGATTAACTTTCTCAATTTCAAATCCCATCGTAAGTCACTCACGATATTCTCTACTGTCCCGGTTACATTCGCCGGAGGAATTATATTACTTGCCCTTTATGGGTTCAACTTTTCTACTGCAGTCTGGGTTGGATTCATTGCAGTCTTTGGTATTGCAGATGATGATGCAATCTTGATTACCACCTATCTTGACCAGGTCTTTGCCCGAAAAAGGCCAAAAACAAAAAAAGAGGTAATTGAAGCAACAATTGAGGCGGGTAAGGCAAGATTTAGACCAGCATTTATGACCGTCACGACCACATTTTTGGCACTTTTGCCAATCTTTATCTTTGGCGGCACTGGCAAAGAGATTATGCTGCCAATGGCAATTCCCAGTTTCGGCGGAATGATTGTCCACATAATTACCTGGTTCATTGTGCCGGCAATCTATTCCCGGTTTGAAGAACGAAAAACGCAGAGTTAACCCGCATTATTCATATTCTGAGATTGGTCGCGGTTAGAAACCGCTCCTACAATCAAGATATTCAGGGGGATACCCCCTGAAA
>JBNAVN010000096.1:0-6002 GCA_049700315.1 bacterium | reverse complement strand
AACCATAGACGCATTAACATCAGGAAATTGGGGCTTTATTCTATACTGGGTTACTGACTACTGGGCTACTGACTACTTGGTTACTCTTATAGAGGCTATTGATTTTGCCCATAATTTGAATAAACTATTGAAGCAAGATTCAAAGGAGGTATGATGCGAAAATTTTTTATTCTGACAATTATCTTTTTGACTATTATTTTTGTTTCCTGTCCGAAGAAAGAAAAAAAGGGCATTGATATTACAACCCAGTTAACTCTTCAGGGTGAGAAGATTCCATTAAAAATCACTCATATTTCTCCAATCGGTTCAGTTGAAGGTCAACTTGAGACATTTAAGATTCTTGTTGGATTCAATCAGGCAATGACGCCACTCCAGGCAAGTCCAAGGGAAGAGACTGAAGGACCACTTGAATTCAATCCACCGATAAAAGGTAAATATCGCTGGCTCGGTTCAAGGACTCTTACATTTATCCCTTCAGATACACTCCAGCCAGCAACTGAATTTACAGTTACTCTAAAGAAAGATAAGATTCAGTCCCTTACTGGAATGCGACTTGAAAAAGATACATCCTGGAAATTTGAGAGTACAAGACCTACCCTTATCACTTCTAAACCTTATCAAGGGTCAAACTATATTGAACTAAAATCACCTATTTATCTATATTTCAATCTTGAGATGACACCGAATAGGGTCGGAGACAGGATAAAAGTCTTTGCTAATTATGGAAGACCTTCTTATGTATATTGCGGTACCAAAGAGCCAAAGGATGCACCATATAAAGAAGAGATTCCATTCAGTGTAAGGCAGTTGCAGGATGAAGAAAAAAAGGATTGGCCATTAAAGGATTGGGACAATAACAGGACATTGGTTCTTGTCCCGACCAGGTCATTACCCCAGGAGGCTCTGATTGAGGTATATATATTTCCGGGTTTGCTTGCAAAGACAGGCAATCTTGGCACAAACCTTGAACGTATTTTATCATTCAATACCTACAATTATCTTTCAATTGTGAATAATTATGCAGAACAGATCCCCGGTGGATATCCCTTGAGTATTTGTTTTTCAAATCCAGTCACCCACAGTGAGGTGATAAAAAATATTTCTTTTAGCCCACCACTTGATTCAATTCCAGAACACTACAGGCAGGAGTCATATCCAGAGACCCGGATATATCTCTATCTCCCGTTTAAATTGAATTCAGAATATCAGGTGAAGATTTCAAAGAATTTGAAAGATAAATTCGGCAACAATCTGGATAAAGATTATGAATTCACCTTAAAAGTTGGTGATTATATTCCATTCGCTGAGATTCCTGAAGGGATAAATATTATTGAAAAAATCAGCGATTTGAGATTTCCTGCAACATTTGTTAATGTTGATAGTGTATATCTTGAAATGGGGCTTGTGAATCTTGATAATGCGATTCAATTCTTGAATCAGAAGAATATCTTTCATGGATTTATTAAATTCAGTTCACCTGATTTGTTCAGTATATCAAGGTTATGGCGGGTTGACACTTATAAGAAATATCGTAATAAGAAAATTAGGCTTCCAATTGATTTGAAAGAGGTGCTCGGTGAAAAGAAGGCAGGTCTTGTATTCATTCAGTTTGACAATTTTGGGCAGTATGGAGATAACAATAGTTATCGCTATTTAAAGGCATTCTGTGAGGTCAATGACCTTGGTGTTACCTGGAAATACTCACCGGAAAACAATCTTGTCTGGATAACTTCTTTGAATAATACCACACCAGTAGCAAATGCCCTTGTTCAATTCCGGAGTGATAAAAATCAAATTCTAACACAGGGTTATACTGATGCAAAGGGATTTGTAGAACTGCCAGGCTGGGCAGAATTGAAAATACCACAGGAAAAAGAGACTATTGAATATGAGAGTGAATATGAAATGGAATCATATACAAATTATTACGAACCAAAATTCTGGATTACAATTTCAAAGGGAGAAGATGTTGCAGTCTATTCAAACCAGTGGAATTTTGGTATTGACCCCTGGCGTTTTGATATTTCTTATAACTGGAGTATCAGGTCTGAAGAATATGGCTGTTATATCTTTACCGAAAAAGGATTATACAAAAATGGCGAGACCGTTCATATAAAGGGAATTCTCCGTAAGAAGAAAAGGGGTGAATGGATACTGCCGGATCTACCAAAGGTAAATTTCATTGTGAAGAATTCAAGGGATGAAATAATTATCAATGATACAATCTCTGTTAATCAGTATGGCTCATTCTTCAGGGATGTTTATATTCAGGATGATGCACCGACTGGCTACTACTCAATCAATGTTTATCTGCCCAAGAAAGATTATAGTTTCTATCATTCATTCCGGGTTGAGGCATATAGACCCGCGGAATTTGAGGTAAAGGCTTTTGCTGGAAAAGATACATTCATTGCTGGTGACCAATTTAAAGGAAGGGTAGAGGGTCGTTATCTCTTTGGTATGCCTATGGTAAATGCAGATATGGAGTGGGTTTTATACAAAGACTATTACTACTTCAGTCTACCTAAATACAAAGGGTATAGTTTCAGTGCTGGCTATGATACTGATATTCGTGGTGTTATTGGTTCAGGTAAGGGTAAACTTGATAATCAGGGAAAATTTTCAGTTGTGGCAAGACTCCAATCCAGAGATATAAAGACCCCTTCTATTATTACCCTTGAAGGGACTGTGGTCGCCCCGAATAAACAGACCTTATCAGGAAGACAGAACTGGCTTGTATTTCCTGCGAATCTGCTCATCGGTATGAAGACCACTAAATATCTATATACAATAGACGAACCGGTTGAGTTGAGTTTGATCACAATCAGACCTTCAGGCGAAAAAGTTTTTAATAAAAAGATTGAACTAAAGTTTGTAAGGGCGGAATGGAAGTCAATAAAAAAGGCAAGGCTTGGTGCAAGGTATGAGTGGGTTTCAGAATATGTTGAGACCGAGATAAAAAAAGAACAGGTGACAAGCCAGGCAGAGTCAACGGTAATAAATTTTAGCCCGTATAAACCCGGATATTACTATGTTGAGGCAGTTGTAAAGGACGAGAAAGGAAGGCAATCTTTTAATAAGACCTATTTCTATGTTGCAGGAAGGGGTTATGCAGGCTGGCAGATGAGGGATGATGATATAATTGAACTCGTCGCAGACAAGGATATATATCAGGTTGGTGATACTGCAAGGATTCTGGTAAAATCGCCCTATGATTCAGCAAATGCATTGATAACAATGGAACGCGAATTGATTTTGAGAAAATTCACAAAGAAATTGAGGGGCAATGCAGATTATATAGAGATTCCTATAAAATCCATTGACCTTCCAAATGTATATGTCTGTGTGATGCTTTTGCGCGGCAGGGTTGAAGACCTTTCCTGGGATGAAGAAAAACAGGAAGATCTGGGCAAACCCCAGTTCAAGATAGGGTATGTGAATCTTAAGGTTGATGCAAAAGAGAAACATCTAATATTAAAGACACATTCTGACAAATTGGAATACCGTCCAAGGGATAGTGTCACGGTATTTTATGAAGTAAAAGATTATCTGCATAGACCGGTGAAGAATTGTGAGTTGAGTCTGTTTGTGGTGGACCTTGGTGTGCTCAACCTGATTGCCTTTAAAACACCTGCGCCATTTGACTATTTCTATGGCACAAGACCACTCTCGGTAAAGACGATAGAATCAAGGTTGAATATCCTTGGCGAGAGGAGTTATGGTGAGAAAGGTGAAGAAAGGGGTGGAGGTGGTGCTGGCGAGGGAATTCCATATCGGGAAAAATTCATCTCAACGGTCTATTACAAAGGTGATTTAAAGACCGATGAGGCAGGCAGGGGTAAAGTAAGATTCGTTCTACCTGACAACCTCACTAAATTCAGGATTATGCTCGTTGCCCAGACAAAGAATAGTGAATTTGGTTCTGCTGAATCCACATTTGTAGTAAATCTGCCATTTATCGTCTCTGGTTCAATTCCGAGATTCTGCCGGGTTGGTGATAAATTTTCTGCTGGTGTTGTGCTTCATAATCGGACAAATAATGAAAATAATCCAATTGTAGAATGTAGTATTGAGGGATTGAAAATTGTTGGTGAAAATAGAAAGAGTGCGGTGCTGGGTCCAAATACGAGTAAAGAGGTGCTTTTTGATTTCATTGCGGAAAGGACTGGAAATGGAGTATTCAAGTTCAATGCCCGTATGGGCAATGAAAAAGATGCATTAAAACTCTCCATTCCAGTAAAATCACCACCATTCATTGAGGCAGTGGCAACATTTTCTTCTACTACTGATTCAGCACTTGAAGGAATCATCGTGCCAGAAAATATCTATGAGAGTACCGGTGGGCTTGAAATATTATTATCTTCTTCAATCCTTGCTGGAATGAAAAGGGGTATTGAACATCTGCTTGACTATCCCTATGGCTGTCTTGAGCAGAGATTATCAAGGATTCTGCCATTGATCGTTGGTGAAGATATTGTGAATCAATTCAAACTTGCACCGGTGACAGGCAAAGAACTGAGAGATTCAGTCCAGAAGGTCATTGATGAAGTTCCGCAATACCAGAGTTATAGTGGTGGGTTTTTGTATTTTAAGGAGAGTTGTTGTCCCTGTCCTTATCTCTCTGCATATACAATGTATGTGTTAAAAAGGGCTTATGATGCGGGATATAGAATTGACCAGAAGGTTGTTGAGAAAGGAAAGGAATATTTAAAGAATGTCCTGCGCTGGGAAGATGTTGACTGGACATATCCTTATAATGTTTATGCGAAACTTACGACCAAGGCATTCTGTCTATATTCACTCAGTATCTGGGGTGAGATGGGTGAGGCAGGTTATGCAAACAAACTATTTGAGAGAAGGGAACAGATTTCGGTCTTTGGAAAGACATTATTACTAAAGGCAGGCAGAAAATTTGGTCTTGGGCCAAGGTTTGAAAATGAACTTGTGCGGGCGATAACAAATAAGATAAAACTATCACCAACAAGTGCCCATTTTGAAGAGGATGAACTCAGAGGCTGGACATTCCCTTCACCGGCAAAGGTGACAGGTTTTGTTATCCAGACATTTATTGAACTTGACATTGATTTTCCATACAAAGACCAGACCATAAGATGGCTTGTCCAGGAACGTAGTAAAAAAACGAAGCCAACCACCCATGAAAATGCCTTTGTCTTTGATGCATTCCAGACATACTACAAAAAGTATGAAAGGGAAGAACCTGATTTTGTGGCAAGAATCATTCTTGGTGAAAAAGAAATTTTGAAAGAGACATTTAAGGGCAGGACCAATGAACCACCAAGAAGATTTTTGTTCTCACTTGATAAAATTGAGAAGAATAGGTTATTGCCGATAAGGGTTTCAAAACAGGGAACCGGAAGATTATACTACACCTTGAGGATGTCTTATGCATATAAAGAAAATCCGATTGCCTTTGATGAAGGTTTTTATCTCTGGAAAGAGATATTCACCCTTGATGGAAAACCGGTTAACAAATTCAAAAGGGGAGAGGTATATAAAGTTGTGCTACATATCGTTGTGCCAGAGACAAGGATATTTGCAGTAGTAGAAGACCCATTGCCGGCTGGATTTGAGCCAGTCCAGACCTCCTTTGCAACCGAATCACGGGCAGTGCAGGAAGCATACTGGGAAGAGCAAGACCAGGAAAGAGGGCATTGGTGGGGTAGTTTTGATCATGAAGAACAATACGATGATAAGATGCTCTTCTTTGCTCAGGAACTATTCCCTGGTGAACATACCCAGGTATATTTTGTCCGTGCTGGTACCGGTGGAAAATTCCTTGCACCTTCTACAAAGGCAGAAGAGATGTATGCACCTGAAGTCTTCGGTTCTACGACCCAGGGTTTTGTCGTGGTGGAATAGAATAAATGCAAACCTGAAGAGGCTGTGTCGTAACCCCCGTAGCGGTCGGATTTATCCGACAAAATAAAAATAATGAAATTTGATGAAGTTTGATAAATCAAACCGCTACAAATTGACAAAAT
>JBNAVN010000095.1:0-6004 GCA_049700315.1 bacterium | reverse complement strand
GGTAATTTGATTACTACCATTGAATCTTTTATTGCTTCTATGATTGAAGAAATATCATCCACAATACCCCCTTTGATATAAAATGCCTAAATTTCCAAAATACCTAAATGCCCAAAATACCCAGAATCCTAAAATTTGACGCTGAAATTTTTATATCCTTTTTCTTTTTCCGAGAATTTTACATCAACTTTCGTTACTTTTGCTGCCCTTGGTCCTATTTTCAGTTCATTTATAAAATCATTTAACAATCCTTTTTCCCCCTCTGCAACAACAAAAACACTTCCGTCAGGTAGATTTTGAACATAACCTGTAAGGCCATAATCCCTTGCCTTTTGAATGGCAAAGAATCTATAACCAACTCCCTGGACAACACCCTGGACAATTATTTCAGCATGCACCTGAACCTCATTATGTTCGTTTAGATTCTGAATTCCATATTTTTCAAGTTTTATTCTCCCATTATTTCAAATGCCTTTGCTACTGCTTCTTTTGCAGATTTGATCCTTATTATTGGCGCATTAATCTCCCAGGTGTTGATGCCAATTACTGGCACACTGAACATCAGGCAGTATGCAATTTCTGAAAGTGTGCCATATTTTCCATTGATTGCAATAGCACAATCACAGGTCCGGGCAATGATGATATTGCGTGCCTGATTCATACCCGTGACGATTGGAATGTCTACATATTCATTTGCTGTGCGCTTATCAGTTCCTGGTAGAATTCCGATTACCAATCCACCCGCCTTTTTTGCACCCCTTGATGCTGCCTCCATTACACCACCAAGTCCACCGGTTATTAAAATCGCTCCATTCTTTGCAATAAGGGTGCCAACCTCTTCGGCAATCTTGAGATTTTTTTCGCTGGTCTCTGCACCACCAATCACTGCTATAATTTTTTTATTCATATTCCCTATTCCCTGTGCTCCAAACTCGGGGCGGTGGGATTTGAACCCACGACCTCATGGTCCCGAACCATGCGCGCTAAACCACTGCGCCACACCCCGATTATTAAAAATACCTAAAAATCCAAAATGCCTAAAATACTACATCAAGGGGTAAACCCCTTGAAAACCCCGATCACCCTCACCTTTATCTTCTCCCTTTAAGGGAGAGGAAGTCTGTTTGAAGGTATTGGAATTTTTCAAATTCCAATACCTAAATTTAAGCAAACCATCACGACTGAGCAAATCAATATGACTAATCAAACATTTTTTATCTATCTTCCCATCCTTCCTTTCCCACAAGCGGGACAAAGGTGCATTCAAAAAGTTCTTTTCTCAATATTGTTCCCTTGTGTTTTTTTATTACATTAAGGGTTTGAAGATAATCACCACCAATAGGAATGACCAATTTTCCTTTATCAGCCAGCTGGTCAATCAAAGCCCTGGGTACATCAGGGCCACCAGCCGTTACAATAATCCCATCATAAGGTGCAAAATCAGGCCAGCCCACACTTCCATCACCCACAAGGAAATTTATATTGTTAAAACCAAGTTCAGAAAGTATCTTCCTTGCACGAAAACTCAATTCAGAAATCCGTTCAATTGTAAAGACCCTGTTGCATAAAAGGGCAAGTATCGCAGCCTGATACCCTGATCCCGTGCCAATTTCTAAGACTGATTCATTCCCTTTCAATTCCAGCAACTCAGTCATTACTGCAACCATATATGGCTGTGATATGGTCTGTCCATTACCGATGGGTAATGGATAATCATTATAAGCCTGGTGATAATAGGTCTTATCAACAAACAAATGGCGCGGCACACGCAACATTGCATCAATAACCCGTTCATCCTTGACACCCCTGGTAATGATCTGCTCCTTAACCATCCTCTCCCTTTCCACACGCCATTCTTTAACCTCAATCACTCATATAGCATAACTAAAATAACCGAAAAGTCAAGATGAGGGCATTTTTCTATTTTAACAAATTTCCTATTGGTGTTCTGCCGTTGATTTTGGTTATCAAAACTTTGTGTACCCTTCCTGGTTCAATCATTTTTTCTACAATCACATCTTTATTACCCCTTGTCTTTCCCCTTGCACCATTTTTTATCTTTTCTTTATTAATTCCGGTTCGCTCATCAATACTGGCTACATTACAAAAAGACGAGAAATTTTCTTCAAATAATAATTCATAGACCTTACCAATCATCTGTTCAGTTTTTTTAATGATTATCTTATTTTGAATATCAATGAGTATCTTCAATCGCTCTTTTATGACCCCCTCAGGCAGTGATGGAAATTCACTTGCCTTTGTGCCCGGACGGGCAGAATAACGATACATATAGGCATCATCAAATTCAATATTTTTTATTAAATCAATCGTTTCATAGAATTCTTCTTCGGTCTCTGTTGGAAACCCTACGATGATGTCGGTTGTGAGTGTCGCATCAGGGATATTTTTTCTTATTTTATCAATAAGTTCAATGTATTTTTCTTTTGTATACTTTCTATTCATCAATTCTAAGATTCTGTTATTTCCTGATTGCAAAGGGATGTGAAACCATTCACATATATTTCTGTTTTCTTTTACTACATCAATTATTTTTTCGCTGAAATCCCTGGGATGGGATGTTAAAAATCTCAATCTGAACACACCCGTCTTCCGTGCTACAATTCTTAAAAGTTCAGGAAAATCAGTTCCATTATAATGGTATTCATTCACATTCTGACCGAGAAGTGTAATATCTTTAACCCCGGATTCAACAAGAAAGTTTACTTCATTAAGAATATCATCCAGGGGTCTTGAACGCAATTCCCCCCGCACAAAAGGCACAATACAATAAGAACAATAATTATTACACCCACGCGTGATTGAGACAAAATCAGAAACCCTATTAGACTTTCTACAAATGCCTGTGTATAATTCTTTTCCGACTTCGGTTTCAATAATCTTTGTCTTTTGATCTATAATCAATTTTATATATTCAGGAATTTTACGGTATGAATCAGGGCCAAGAACAAGGTCAACGAATGGATACCTGGTGATTATCTCATCGGCGAGTCGTTTTGCCATACAACCAATCACTCCAAGCACAAGTCCTTTTTTCTCACGCCATCTTTTTAATGTTGAAATATAACCCAGTGCACGCTGTTCAGCGTGGTTTCTCACTGAACAGGTGTTGATAAAAATTATGTCTGCTTCCACTGGGTTTTCTACCTGTGAAAAATCATTTTCAATGAGAACCTGATTTATTATGTCAGAATCGTTTTTGTTCATCTGACAGCCAAATGTTTTGATATAAAATTTATACATTTATCCTACTACCGTACCAAATGTTTCTGTCTCTGTGGCTTTAGTAATCTTTATTGCCCGCAATTCCCTCTCCTGACAGGTCTTATCAATAGTTACCCGGATATAATTATCAGTCAATCCTTTAAACATATCCGTTTTCTTTTCAATGATGGCAAAGATTTCTTTATCAATAAGGCTCTGGCGGAACTTATAGTTTTTTTCAGAGATCAATGTCTTTAGCATCCATAATCTTTTTTTCTTTTCTGTCGTACCAACCGGGTCACCTAATTTATAAGCCTCTGTGATATACCTTGGTGAATAGGTAAAGATGTGGAGATGGGTTAACGGAGAACTCTGAATCAGGTCATAGGTATTTTTAAATTCTTTTTCTTTTTCTTCAGGAAAACCAACGATGACATCTGCACCGATTGCAACATCAGAAAAATTTTTTGTAATGAGTCCCAAGATAGTTTTAATATAGTTAGAATCATATTGGCGACCCATTAGAGTTAGAATTCTATCGTCTCCGCTTTGAACAGGAATATGGAAATGCCTGCAAAAAGGCAGGTCTTTTATACAGGAAATAAGTTCAGCAGTTACGAAATTCGGCTCAAGGGATGACAATCTTATTCTTGGTAGTGTTTTCATTTTTGAAAATTCCTTAAAGATTTCTATGAGTGAAGAACCAATATCAATTCCATAAAGACCAATATTTGCACCAACCAGGACAACTTCGTTAAAACCTAAATTCCTTGCCCATTCAATTTCTTTTTTTATTATATCTACTGGTTTGCTGATTATTTTTTCCCGCAGTTTAGAAACAACACAGAATGTACAGGATTGATTACATCCATCTTCTATCTTCAAAAAATAACGGGATTTTTTTGGTTCAGGAAGAATTTCTTCAATAAGAAAATTTCGCTTTTCATTGTTGATGATTTCGCAATTTAAAAAGATTTCTGGTTGTAATTGGGCAAGACAACCGGTTACAATGATTTTGGCGTTAGGAAAATTTTTCTTTGCCTGGCGCCACTTTTTGAGTGATTTTATTTCTGCTTCGCGGGTTACACAGCATGTATTGATAATTACAATTTCCTGATCATTACGAAATTTCTCAGAAAGGCAATATCCCTCATACTGATTCAATTTACAACCAATGTTGTAGAGGATTGCCAAAATTCTGCCTGTTAAGGGCTATTCTTTTTCTTTTTTTATAATATCTTTCGTCTGGTCACCTATAATATCACCGATGGTAATTTTGTCCGCCGGAGGTTTGATTTCTTCTTTCTTTTTGGGTGCTGGTTTACCAAATCCTTTTTCTGCGAGGATAATGCGGCGCAGTTTTGAATTATATTTTTTGACAACAAATTCCAGTTCATCATCAATCTTGTATAAATCTTTTAGCTTTTTCCCCTTACGCTCCAGATATTTAGACGGAATAAATTCCTCAAAATTGCCTTCCAGCATAACCCTCAGACCGCGCGGTAATATGTCGCTCACCTTGCCGATTACTTCGGAATTTTCTGGATATTTTTCCATTAGTTTGACAAATGGATCTTCTTGAAGGTGCTTGATACTCAACGAGATTTTTCTGTTTTTGCGGTCAATTGACCGTATTACTGCATCAATCTTTTGTCCTTTCTTAAAATAGTCAGATGCCTTTTTTACTTTTTTATCCCAGAAGAAATCATTTATATGTATCAATCCATCAATGCCATCAGGCAAACGTACAAAAGCGCCAAAGTCCTTCAGATTGGTTACTTTGACCGCCACCTTCTGGCCAATCTGGTATTTTTCATCAACAACTGACCAGGGATCAGGTTGGGTTTGCTTCATCCCCAGATAAATTTTTCGTTCATCGCGATCTACAGAAAGGACAGCTGCTTCAACAATATCTCCAACCTTAAGCAAGGCATTTGGATCTTTTACATCCTTTGACCAGGACATATCTGAGACATGAACAAAACCCTGGACATCCTTTTCTATTTCAATAAATACCCCATATTCAACGATGTTCGTAACCTTTCCTTTTATCACGGTTCCAGAAGGGTATTTTTTCTCAATGGCTTCCCAGGGGTGAGGAGTCAATTGTTTCAGACCAACAGAGATTCTGCCTGTTGCTCTGTCCATAGAGAGAATTTTGACCTTTATTCTGTCATTTAATTTTACCACCTCACCAGGGTGAGTGAGTTTTGTCCAGGATATGTCACTGATGTGTAATAAAGCATCAACTCCACCAATGTCAATAAATGCGCCATAATCTGTGATATTGCGGACTGTTCCTTCAACGACATCATTTACCTTCAATTTACCGAATATCCGCTTGCGAAATTCTTCCTGTTCTGCTTCTGCTGCAAGTTTTCTTGAGACGACAATATTTTTGCGGAGCATATTTATCTTTACAATTTTCACACCAAGTTTCTGACCAATGAGTGAATCAGGATTTGACTGGGGCTTAAAGTCTATCTGGGAACTTGGCAAAAATGCTTCCACGCCGAGAAGGTCAATTGTAAAACCGCCTTTTATTCTTTTGCGAACAATTGCCTGGGCAATCTCACCATTTTCATAAAGATATTTTATCTTGTCCCAGGCTAATTGAAAATCTGCCTTCTTTTTTGAAATGACCGGAAAGCCTTCTCGATTCTCAAATGCCTCAAGAAATACATAAATCTCTCTACCTTCAACTGCTTCATCTGGCTCAGAAAATTCCTCAAAGGGTAAAAACCCCTCAGCCTTTAATCCCAGGTTCAAAAGAACACCGCTT
>JBNAVN010000094.1:0-6036 GCA_049700315.1 bacterium | reverse complement strand
CATCTTTTATCTGCTTTCTCCTATCTCCTATCTGCCATCTGATTGTTAAGTGATTTCTGAATGGATTGGGATAGATTTCTAATTGCGGATTTTGGAATGTGAATTGCGAATTTGATTTGTCTTTTATTCCTACAAGATTTATCCCAAAGAAGTGCATAATTGAATCAAGCAGAACTGCCTTTGTTGATGGCTCATTATCTACAAGTCCGGAAAGTTCAAATGATACACCAACCGTTCTATAATTGTCTGCAATATTTGCCACACCACAATAATAATAATCATCCTGGTCATAAAATATTCTGAATCCTGTGTTTGTAGAGTCAATCACATCAAGATAAAAATTCTCTCCATTATATCTGAATAGCATATGGTCAGTAAATGTATTATTTACTCCTTCAATCGGTCCTATATTTGTATATCCATCATTTAGTGGTTTGATGCCAAAATAAGGATTGAAATTGAAACCATACATTACGAATGGGTCAAAAGCCCAGCATTCACCACCTTCAAGATATGCATTACCGCCATTTTCAATAAAATCCCGAATCTTTGCTACTTCATAACAATCTCTGAATAATACATAATTCTCATAGGCAACACCTGTGCAGATAAATAACGATTTATAATTTTTTAAATGTTCAAATGAATAAAATTGTGCATCTACATAATCGCCATTATATCCAGGAATCTGCAGTATTGAATGTATCACAGGTCCACTTGAATTATTCCGGTCCGGGTCCCATACAAGATAGTCTTTCTTTCCGACAATAATCTTTATCCTGATTGTATCAAAAATATTTGCGTTCGCGCTTAATATCAAATCAAGATAAGTACCTGTTCCCTGAGGTGTGTTAGGCAATGCCTGAATCCTGAAAGGGTTTGAATTTTTTACCAGAGAATCAATCAAGACATTACCAAAGTATACACTGCCATTTGTAATGGAGATATATGGCGAAGAAGTTGTAAGAATCCCGGTCAAATTCTGAATATCAGTACCACCGACATTCCTTAATAGATAAAAAAGTCCTATCTCTTCACCCGGATCTAAAATGCCATTACAATTTCCTGAGGAATCATCAATAAAATATGAAATCAGGGTGCAATGTGCAGAACTGTCTGTATAAGAGAGGGTTATATCATCAGCGAAGACCTTCGCCTCAGCGTGCCCTGGTCAACACCCATAAGAGCGGGCATAAAGAATGATTCTCAATTTTGCAATGTCTGTTGGGTTTATACCTGGTAGATTATAGAGTTCATCAGCAATATTGAGTGTATAATTAAACCAGTTTGTATCTGATATTTCAATGAGATGTAGTATCGGTGATGGATTCCAGTAAAGACTTTCTGCATATCTGAAGATACGGGTCTCTCCAAGAATATTCTCATCAATATCAAGATAAGAAAGAATTATAGAAGATATTGCAGGATGGGGATGGAGTGTATCGTAACTTTTTGCATATAGTTTTGCCTTAAAAGAAAAATCAAGGATAAGTTCTGGAACATAAAAAGTTTGATGGATTGCGGTTTCCAATTTATCAAGTCTGCCCACACAAACTTCTGAATCCGGGTCTTCTTCATATATTTTGTCGGTAGTTATCGTATATGTCTCACCCTGGGCATATGGATTCCAGTAATTGACCGAGTCTTCAAAATTCCCATTAAAGACAAAGTTACCCGCAAAAAGATAATTAAAAAATAAAAGTAAAAAAGAAATTTTCTTCATAACTTTTATCTATTCAATCAAAGGCAGAAGAAGGAATACGCCGGCAAGGATTATTAAAAACCCTAAAAAATCAAAGATGATTCCTGCCCTTATCATTCGTGTTATCGGTACATAGCCAGAACCATAAATTATCGCATTTGGGGGCGTGGAAACTGGAAGCATAAATCCATAACTTGAACCAAGACAGGCACCGAGCGCCGGGACTAAGGGATTTACATTTGCCGCAACAGAGAGCGAAATCATAATCGGAATAACCATATTTGCTGAAGCGGTATTTGATGTGAGTTCGCTTGTAAGTATGGCAAGCAATATTGATATCGCAGTTATGGCAAAAAGGCTCTTTGCACCGGTGAGATTGAGAATTCCCTTTCCGATATTCTCAGCCAGCCCGGTTGAAAACATCAAACTTCCCAGGGACAATCCACCACCAAATAATAAAATCGTCCCCCAATCAATATTGACCGCCTCTTTCCAGGTGATAGTCCCTTTTCTTTCTTTCCATTCAAGCGGCAGGATAAAGAGAATTATCGCACCAATTATTGCTGCCAGCCCTTCTGGAATGTGTGCCTCCCACCATTTACAAATCTCAGCGTCAGAACCAAATAATATCGCCAAAACACCTGGAAAGACCCATAAAAATACCGTTATCAAAAATGCGATCAAAACATTCCTCTCCCCTGCTGAAATCCTACCCATTGCCTTTTTCTCTTTTGCTACATACTCATCAATCCCTGATAGTTCTTTAAATTCAGGCGGAAACAATAACCTGAGTAATAAAAATAGCACAATATACATTATGATAACCATAGGAATGGCAAAAATCATCCATCTGAAGAATGTAATATTCTTTCCCAAAAGTTGTTTTATCATACCGAGACCAATAAGATTTGGTGGTGTTCCTACTGGTGTGCCAATGCCACCAACCGATGCACCATAAGCAATTATGAGCATCAATCCGGTTGAATATTTCAATTTTTTAACATCCTTTGAATGTAAATGGGCAATCGTATTGAGGATTCCAAGCCCAATCGGATAAAGCATTGCGGTTGTTGCAGTATTACTCACCCACATTGAAATTACAACTGCAACAAGGCCGAGTGTAAAAAGAATCAGATTACTATTCTTACCAACACCTGGTATTGATAAAATATGGAATGCAAACCTTCGGTCAAGTCTGTGTACCATCATCGCCCTGGCAATGATAAAACTGCCGATGAACAAAAATATGATTGGGTCAGCAAATGGTGCAAATATCTTTTTCATACTATCAACACCCAAGATCACACAGAGTCCGGTTCCCAGAAGTGCAGTGATTGGTATTGGAACTGGTTCTGTTATCCACCATATCACCACCCAGCCCAGTATTGCCGAGAGATAATGGGCATTCTTTGAAAGACTGGACATCGGAAGTAATAATAATACTACAAATATGATGGGTCCAAGAAAAAATCCAATGGTTTTTCTGTTCTGTTCAAACCTTTCTTCAGCCGGCGAAATCTTCTCTTCTATATCTTCCATTACCTTATGATATTTAAATACCAATGGATGTCAAGGATGTTTACGGTAAATCCCTTTCATTTCATTTTTCCTTGATTTGACTTTTTTCCTGCAGTTTTCCCATCCTGATTTTCCCTGAATCAACTTAAAGAACATCTGAACACTTGAACAATTGTTCAGATGTTCAAGTCTTGGATTAATCAAGGCAGATGAATTGTATACTCATAATTTAGCCATAGTGCCTCCTACAACACTTTATTGCATTTTAAGTATATCCTAAATATGGTCAATCTAATTTTAATTTTTAGCGAACGAACCAAAATCAAATCCTTGACATTCATACTTTAACTGTGTATAATAGCATAATAATGGAAATAACAAAACTGAATATACATTTCAGTATAACAGATGAATTATTCTTACCTCCATTTAAAGGTTCAATGGTTAGGGGTGCATTCGGCAATGTATTCAGGAAGATTGTCTGCCCATTCAAAAATAAAGAATGCAAAGAATGCCTTCTAAAAACAAAATGTGTTTATACTTATGTATTTGAAACTCCTGTTCCTGAAGGTTCAAAAATTATGCGGAAATATGAACATATACCACATCCTTTTGTAATAGAGCCTCCTTTAGACAGCAAAACCGAGTATAAAAAACACGATGAACTCATCTTTAATCTTTTACTTATTGGTAAGTCAATTGATTATCTGCTGTATTTTATATACGCATTTGAGATGATTGGTGAAACAGGGCTGGGCAAGAAAAAACAAAAGTCAATCTTGTTGCGATTAAGCAAAAAAATGGTATTATTTATGATGGCAAAACGAAAACCTTAAAAGAAAAAACCAAATCTGAAAAATTAGATTTTTCTGTTCCTAAACGCAAAATAGATTCCATAAGTATTGAGTTCCAGACTCCAACCCGAATAGTCCAACAGGGTGAAGTTGTAAGAAACCCTGAATTTAGAAAAATTGTCCCCAATCTCTTAAGGAGAATATACCTTCTTTCATATTTTCATTGCAATGAGACATTCAATATTGATTTCAGCAATTTATTAAAAAAGGCAACCACCATAAAGACGAAATTGGAATTCTTCAAATTTCAGCACTGGGAAAGATATTCAGGCAGGCAGAAAAAGAGTGTGCCAATGGATGGATTCATCGGCACTGTTATTTATGAAGGGGATTTGAGCCCATTTTATCCATACTTAAAGGCCGGCGAAGTCCTCCATATCGGTAAAAATACTGCCTTTGGAATGGGCAAATATAGAATAATGCAGTATTGACATCGTGAAAGATATTATTTACAATAAAATATGATAAAATACCAACCAATAACGCACAATATTAAAAAATTATTTCCCGGACTCACCGAAAGGTTGTATAAAGAAGATGATACAATCTTTGCATATATTACCGGCTCTTATGGAAGAGATGAGGCAAATCCTTTGAGCGATATAGATATTGCAATTTATCTTGAAGATGGGATTAAGGAATATTTTAGCCGCAAAATTGATTTAATAAATATTATCACTGAACTTCTCAAAACTGATGAAGTGGATTTAATCATCCTGAATGAAGTTGATTCCGAACTTGCCTTTAATGTAATAAAATCGGGCTCTCTCTTCTTCTCAAAAGATGAGAATAGAAGGGTTAAATTTGAAACAAGGGTTATAAGAGAATATCAGGATTTTGAATACCATCGTTTATGGATGATAAAAAATTTCTTTGCCACTTTAAAAGAGGAGTTTAAATAAATATGAATGAAGTCATTGAAAATAAAGATTTTCAAAGATGCACTGGCTAAATTAAAGATAATTCGTGACGCAGGGAGAGAAAAATTCTCCAATGACTGGCAGATTCAGGATAGTGCCTTAAGAAACTTCCAGATTGCAATAGAAAGTCTTGCTGATAGAGGTGTAGCAATATGAATAATTCTGAAGAATTACAATCCCTTATCCTCGCCGCATTGTTGCATGATATAGGCAAGTTTTACCAGCGGACGGGTGTAGAGTTATCTGAAGAAGATAAAAGATTAATGCCGAGTTGTTGTCCTGATTATAAAAGTAAATACCACCATTTCCATGTTCTGTATTCAGGTCGATTTATCCGTGAGACATTTAATAATAAATTTCCATTGATAGAAAATATCGTGTTATATCATCATAAACCTGATTCTGCGCCTGACAGTTACCGCTATTTAGTCAAAATCCTTACCCTTGCAGATTGGTTATCATCTGGTGAGCGTAGGGATAGAACCGATATCGCAGAGGCAGAAACGACTAAAGAACCTTTAATCTCTATATTTTCAATGCTGTTTCCTGACGAAAGAAAAATTCAATATAAATTTGTTCCCCTTTTGCCGCTTTCCTTTAATCTGACTCTGTTGTTTCCTAAAGATAATAAATCTGATGCAATAAATAATCAGTCATATTTATCACTCTGGAAAGAATTCACTAATGACTTGAAGCAGTTAAAGGATGAAACAGATCTAAATAAACTAATAATAAAGTTTCAATTCCTCCTGGAGAAATTTACACTTACAATTCCTTCTTCGGCTTATATTGACCGTCCTGATATTCCATTGTATCATCATTCAAAGACAACCGCGGGTATATCTGCTTGTATATATAATCTTAAATTGGAGGAAAAAGCAATTGACGAGGCACTTACGGCAATAAAGGATAACAATGATACAATCTTAAATAATAGCCCCTGTATTCCATTAGCCTGCGATATTTCTGGTATTCAGGATTTTATTTATTCAATAACATCTGAACAGGCTCTAAAAAGCATAAAGGGTCGCTCTTTCTATCT
>JBNAVN010000093.1:0-6068 GCA_049700315.1 bacterium | reverse complement strand
TTGAATGATAATTGGGCAAATGGCTAAATCAGAAAGGAATAAGGATAAATAATGAACAAACTTAGAATAAGGCTAAAATCCTATGACCACAGAATACTTGATCAATCTGTGAAATCAATTGTTGACACAGTGAAAAGATTTGGAATCAAGATATCAGGACCTGTTCCCCTACCAACTGAACGTTCTCTCTATACGGTACTACGTTCACCTCATGTTGACAAGAAATCGCGTGAGCAATTTGAATTGCGTGTGCACAAACGATTGATTGAATTGAATGATGTAACCCCGGATATCATTGATGCGTTGAACAAACTTGAAATACCTGCGGGCGTCTATGTTGAGGTTAAGGCGATATGATAGGACTGATCGGCAAAAAGATTGGAATGTCCCAGATATTTACTGATGATGGCAGACTTGTTCCGGTCTGCCTGGTTGAAGCCGGACCATGCTACATTGTGCAGATTAAAGATGAAAAAAATGATGGATATAAAGCGATTCAAATCGCCTTCGGAAAAAAGAAAAAAACAAATAAACCGCTTACCGGACACTTTAAGAAGGCAAATTTACAACCTGCCCGATGGCTTGCTGAAATCAAGGTTAAGAATATTGAGAAGTTTAAAGTTGGTGATACACTTGACACCAAAATCTTTGCTGTAGGTGACAAAATCAAGGTTAGTGGATACACAAAGGGCAGAGGGTTCAGTGGCGGAATGAAAAGGTGGGGGTGGAAGGGCGGACCTGCGTCACACGGCTCAATGTCTCACAGGAGAATTGGCTCTGCCAGCCATGGACATTCTGACCCAGGAAGAATTATGAAAGGCAAGACAATGCCCGGACAGTACGGTAACGAAAGAGTCACAATCAAAAACCTGAAGATCGTAAAGATAGAAAATAGTCTGCTCTACTTGAACGGTGCGGTTCCCGGTTCCAAGAATGGATTTCTATTGTTGACCAAGGAAGAATAATGGAAACAAAGTTATTCAACCAGCAGGGTGAGGAAATCGGGAATGTAAAATTGCCGAAGAACCTTTTTGAAACCAAGATAAACAGAACGCTACTCTGGGAAACAGTGAAGATCATTTTGAACAACCAGCGACAGGGAACAGCGAAGGCAAAGAACCGTGCTGAAGTTAAGGGTGGTGGTAAAAAACCCTGGCGCCAAAAAGGTATCGGCTGGGCAAGGCATGGAAGTATTCGTTCACCTATCTGGCGCAAAGGTGGCGTTGTATTCGGTCCCAAACCACGCGATTACTACAAGTCCATTCCTCAAAGAAAGAAAACAATTGCATTACTATCTGCACTGAGCGCGGTTGCCAGGGAGAACAGAATTTGTGTCATTGAAGATATAATCCTTGACAAACCACGCACAAAAACATTGCAGGAAATTTTGAGCAAAATAAACCTAAACAAAACAAAGGCATTGATTGTTACCAATACAATCGACAGAAACCTGCTACTTGCCTCGCGGAATATTTCCGGAATCGTTGTGAAAAGAGCTCAGGACATCAATTGTTATGATGTCGTTTCCGCAGACTATCTGCTTTTTACAAAAAACAGTTTATCAGAACTGGAGAAGAGATGCGCCACGAACAAATAATAATAAAACCCCTAATAACTGAGAAGTCAGACCGTTTCAGAGAGCTGAATTGTTATCAGTTTATTGTCATAAAAAATGCTACGAAAAGAATGATCAAGGAATCGATTGAAAAACTATTCGGTGTGAATGTAGTTGATGTTCGCACCGCAAATTGCCGCGGCAAAATGCGCCGGCTTGGTCGCTCCTCTGGCTATCGTCCCAGTTATAAGAAAGCATCAGTTTGGATAAAACCAGGGCAGAAGATTGAAATAGTTGAAGGTGTATAATGGGAATTAAAGTATATCGTCCATTAACTCCGGCACGCCGTTTTTATACGGTGAATGTCCTGCCAATAACAAAAAAGAAACCCGAAAAGAAACTCATCGTATCCGAGAAAAAAACTGGCGGCAGAAACAATTTAGGAAGATTGACTGCGCGACATCGCGGCGGAGGTCATCACAAAAAGATAAGGATTATAGATTTCAAAAGAGACAAGGATAATATTCCTGCAACAGTAACTGCAATTGAATACGATCCCAATAGAAGTGCCTTGATTGCATTGCTAACATACAAAGACGGTGAGAAAAGATATATAATATGCCCTGATGGTCTCAATGTAGGAGATGATGTCATATCTGGTGATGAAGTTCCAATCAAAATAGGCAATACCCTATGTCTCAGCAACATCCCATTAGGTGTGGAAATACACAACATTGAAATTGCACCGAAAAAAGGTGGTGAATTGGTCAGAAGTGCAGGACTGTCCTGTCAAATCATGGCAAAAGAAGGCAACTATGCACACATCAAACTGCCTTCAGGAGAAATCAGATTGGTAGATTTACGTTGTCGTGCAACCATTGGCAGAGTTTCCAATCCATTGCACTCAAGTATCTCAATAGGCAAGGCAGGAAGAACCAGGCACCGAGGTATCAGACCGTATGTCAGGGGTGTTGCAATGAATCCGATTGACCATCCATTGGGCGGTGGTGAAGGTAGGTCACACGGTGGCAGACACCCGACCTCACCATGGGGCTGGTTGACCAAAGGTAAGAAAACAAGAAAGAAGAAGAAAGTATCAGATAAATTCATAGTAAAAAGGAGAAGGTAATGTCTCGTTCGCTTAAGAAGGGTCCTTATATTGACCAGAAACTTCTGAAAAAAATAAATCATCTCATTGAAACCAAGGAAAAAAAGGTAATAAAAACCTGGGCGAGAAATTCTGTGATTCCTCCTGAATTCGTTGGTTTTACTATTGCTGTGCACAATGGTAATCGCTTTATACCGGTCTATGTCACAGAAAGAATGGTCGGTCATAAACTCGGCGAATTTGCACCAACAAGGACATTCCGTGCTCATTCAGGCACAAGAAAAGCAGAAAAAGAAAGAGAGTTTGAAAAATGATGACTCGCGCTGTGAAAAGATATGAAAGACTTTCGCCGTTAAAGGTCAGAAAAATTCTGCGAGTTATAAAAGGCAAAGGAGTTCTGGAGGCAAGGGCGATTTTGACAATCCATCATTCAAGATCAAAAATACCCATCCTCAAAACACTCAATTCAGCTGTAGCAAACTTGAAAAACAAAGTGGGGTCAGTACGTATTGATGATAAAGACCTTTATGTTAAGGATACAACTGTCAATGAAGGACCTCAAATGAAACGGTGGCGACCGGGGTTCAGAGGAAGCCCCACAATGATAAGAAGAAGAACCTGCCACATAACCGTGGTCGTTGATTCCCGAAAACCAATTCCAACCAAGAAAGGAGAATAATGGGACAAAAATCTCATCCCATAGGTTTCCGCCTCGGAATTACAAAAGACTGGAAATCAAAATGGTTTGATGAAAACACATATTCAAAGATGGTAAGTGAAGATTTTCAGATCCGTCGTTATTTAAGTAAGCGCCTTGCTGATTCAATGGTGGCGAACATTGTTATCCGACGCGTATCAAATAAGGTAATTATTACAATTTATACTGCCCAGCCAGGCAAGGTTATTGGTAAGGGTGGTGAGGAGATAAAAAAGCTACATGAAGAAATGAAAAGTCTTATTAAGAGCGAAGTTCTGGTAAACATTGAAGAAGTCAGAATTCCAGAACTTGATGCCAGTCTTGTCGCCCAGAATATCGCCCGTCAGATAGAGCAAAGAATCTCTCACCGTCGGGCAATGAAAAGGGTAGTCATTTCCGCGATGAAGATTGGTGCCCGAGGGATAAAAGTTACCTGTGGTGGTAGATTGGGTGGCGCAGAAATTGCACGAACTGAATGGTATCGTGAAGGCAGGGTTCCGTTGCAAACGATCAAAGCGGATATTGACTTTGCTCGTTCCACTGCTTTTACAATCTACGGAACTGTGGGCGTTAAGGTCTGGATATATAAAGGAGATGCTCAGTAATGTTAGAACCCAAGAAAGTAAAGTATCGTAAACAACAGAGAGGTCGTCGTAAAGGTAAGGCAACGAGCGGTAGCACAATCGCCTTTGGCGAGTATGGCTTAATGGCTCTTGAACCGGCATGGATAACCGCACGCCAGATAGAAGCAGCCCGTGTTGCGATAACCCACAGTATGAAAAAAGGTGCAAAAATGTGGGTAAGAATCTTTCCTGATAAGCCCATAACCAAGAAGCCTGCAGAAACAAGAATGGGAAAGGGCAAAGGCTTGCCCGAATTTTGGGTAAGCGTCGTAAAACCCGGCAGAGTTTTATTTGAAATTGAAGGAGTTTCATTTGATGAAGCAAAAGAACTTCTGCGTATCGCAGCACGAAAACTACCTATAAAAACAAGATTTGTTAAAAGAGAAGAAGGAATAGTATATGAAGGCTTTTGAACTAAGAGCGAAAACAAAAGACGAACTGCTTGATCAGCTAAGTGGCTTGTACAAAGAACTATTCAATTTGCGTATGAGACACGCATCCCAGGGATTACCCAACCCACTGAGAATTCGCTCAATCAAACGGGATATTGCTCGTGTCCAAACAATCCTTCGTGAGGCAGAACTTGGAAAAACAAAACTACTACAGCCAAAACAATCCCAGCCCAAGACAAAAGAGAAGAAAAGAAAGGAGAATAATGCCAAAAACTAAAGTGGGCATAGTTTTGAGCGATAAGATGCAAAAGACGGTGGTTGTGAAGTTGATGAGATATGTGAAACACCCGCTTTACAAAAAATATATCAGAAAGAAAACCAAAGTTTATGCGCATGATGAAAAAAATGAGTGCAAGGTTGGAGATAAGGTTTTAATTGAACAAACCCGTCCGTTATCCAAATTAAAACGCTGGCGGGTTCTGAGGAAGATATCATGATTTTTTCTTATTTGAATCATCTGATAGCGAGGTTTGCTTGATACAGATCTATTCAAGATTAAGAGTTTGTGATAATACAGGGGCCCGTGTCGCAATGTGCATTCATGTCACCGGAAGTTCGGGACGGAGATATGCCTATATTGGCGATATAATCAATGTTACAATTAAAGACACTCTACCCCACGCACCAATCAAGAAAGGCGACAAGGCAAAAGCAGTTATTGTCAGAACAAAGAAGGAATACCGGCGGATTGACGGATCCTATGTGCGTTTTGACGACAATGCTTGCGTCTTGATCAATGAGCAGAAAGAGCCGAAAGGCACAAGGGTCTTTGGACCTGTAGCAAGAGAACTGCGCGAAAAAGGTTTTACAAAAATACTATCTCTCGCAAGCGAGGTTGTATAGGTATGCATTCTCAATATGCAAGATAGGAAAAAGAAATGAATAAACAAATTGAAAGAATCAAATTTCATATAAAGAAAAACGACCTTGTTGAGGTCATTACTGGTGAAGAAAAAGGAAGAAAAGGCAGGGTGCTGGAGATTGACAGAGAAAAAGCACAGGCAATCGTTGAAGGAGTAAACCTTGTGAAAAAACATCAACGTGCACGGTCTCAGACCCAGCCTTCTGGAATCATCACAAAACCAGCGCCGATACATATTTCTAATCTTGTTCTGATCTGTCCAAAGTGTGGTAAGAAGACGAAAATAAAAAGAGAGAAAGTTGAAAAAAAACGGGTAAGAATCTGTAAAGAATGCGGGGAGATTATAGAATGAAAACCCATTATAAACCAAGGTTAAAATCCTTTTACGATGAGACTTTGAGAAAAACATTATTGAAGAAATTGGGCTATAGGAATATTTATCAAGTTCCAGAATTGAAAAAAATCGTCATAAATGCTGGGGTTGGCGAAGCGATTTCGGATCCAAAGATTCTTGAAATCATAAAAGAAGACCTATCTCGCATAACCGGACAGTCACCTGTATACACACGTGCCAAACGTCCAATTTCAAATTTCAAGATTCGTAAAGGACTGGTAATTGGAATGAAGATCACGCTGCGGGGCAACCGTATGTATGAGTTTTTTGATCGTTTCATAAACTTTGCCGCACCGCGCATCAGAGATTTTAGAGGTTTTAAAAGAGATTCTTTTGATGGTCGTGGTTCATACAATCTTGGCTTGACTGAACAGACC
>JBNAVN010000092.1:0-6200 GCA_049700315.1 bacterium | reverse complement strand
AAATTTTATTTTGATACCAAGGGCTGATGAACCTGTAGTAATAATCTTCAGTTTATCCGAATAATGGTCAACAGCGAGTTTTATAAATTTTGTTGGATTTTTCATATAATGTATTTCATCTAAAAAAACATAGTTTCTTTTATGAAAGACAGCCCCCAGCGAAGAAAGATATTCAATGAGATTATCCACGCCATTTTCTACAATTTCAAGATTCTTTGTTTCTTCTAAATCAAGATAAAAACATCGTTGAGGTGCATTGATATTATCCATAATTAGTCTCATAAGGGTGGTCTTCCCCACCTGTCGGGAGCCGAGAATTATAATGGCTTCCCGGCTATCTAAATAGGGAATTATCTCTCTTATAATCTCTCGGTTATAAACAATGTTTTCTTCCATATCTAATGTTTATTATACATAAAACTCGGTTATTTGTCAATACATATTTACAAAGTACCGACTTGTTTTATTAAACATATCTAAACCCATTCTCACCTGTTTTAATACAATTTATATAACGGTGTTCTTATAACTCTTTTCTAAAATTAGGAGGCAGGATTGGTCGTAAGATAATAAGTCGCATAAAAATCATAATCCGGATATAATAATTTAAACTTTTTTATTGTAAGCAGACCGAAGCAGTTCAAATTTATCTTTTGCTGAAATAATACCAAGATGCTCTATATTTTGAAATATCCCATTTTCCTGGATAAATTTCTCCGCAAAATATTTATCCTCTTTATGCAAGTAATCACCCGCAAACAAAAATTTAGCATTATTAAATCTTTTTATCTCCAAAGGTATAGAATATAAAATATCAAAATATCCTTCTGTTTTGTTCAAATTTGATAGGTAAAGAACTCTCACATTGGATCAACAGCAATACAACTTGAAGACACAAACCCTTCAAAAATTTTTAACAGACGATAATACTTCGGATGCCAATCCCTTCTGACTATCTGCGGCCTGCAGGTCAAATCATAGGGATCCAAGGCAGCAATCCCATCACCGTTCCCCCCACTTCTTCTACATTCAATTCACCAGTTTTATAATTTTGAATAACTTGCTTCATATTCTTTCCTTTATTTTAGAGCAACTTTTCAATCAGAGAACTAATTATTTCTTCTGCATTCTCGCTAAATGTTTTTACAAATGCATAATCTTCAACAAGACTTTCCAGGTCGTATCTTATGCTCGCCTTATCCACCTTTCTGACAATTTCTAATAATCTTTTATATAACTCCTTTCTATCCTTTATTCCTTCTATGCAGTTTATATTTGGCTCAATCCCCTGTTTAAGATACCACATCAAATCATAGTAGTCCCTGCCTTTAACCGTGGCTAATACCTTACCGTTTCTGGTGGTTCTCTCCCATTTTCTGTATAGAATTGCCCGAATTTTGGTTGCCATTAAAGTTGGCAGGTCAAAACTTCTTACCAGCATTGACTCCCCAAATTTGAAGACGGGCTTTATTTCAATGCGATACCTCTTGCAAAAGTCAAAAGTAATATAAACTTCTATCTTTAGAAATAGAAAATCTGATTCTGATGGCTTTGCCAGATTTAGAGAATGGAGAATAGGAAATTTTAGTATAGTTCTAAACTTTTGAATCTTTGAAGTTACCGGAAGTCGGTGCTTTTTTTCAAAGAAGTTTACAAGGTCATTGGTGAGTTCCTTAAGACTGATCTTTTTCCCAATATCTACAAAATCAAGGTCTTCTGATAAACGAGGTAATTCATAGCAATGCCTTAAGGCTGAACCACCGTAAAAAATCAAACTTCTGTATTCATTATGAGAATAGAAAAAAGAAAGGGTAAGAATCTGAAGATACTCTTTAACAATATTCCTCTTAAATATGACTGAAGAAGCCTCTTTCTCTGCCAATATCGTTCTAATATATTCTATCATATCAAAAAAGAAATGAGAATATTTCGCGCATCTTATTTGAGCCTTCAATTTCAACATACTGTCTCAGACTCCTTAAGTCGGCTTTGGTGAAAACTTCAAGATTCAATCTCAATGCATAAGCCGTTTCTCGGTTTATAATCATCTTTTTCCTTAAGTACAGAAAGTCAAAGAGGGCTTTTGCTTTATCAGCTTTGAAATAAAAATATCCATTTGCTTTTTCTACCCTATAACCACAATAAAGACTATCTTTTATCTTGTGATAAATAAAAACGCCAATGTTATTAGTAATAGCATAAGTCTTGTTTTTGGTTATCAGCGTAAAATTTACTGGGACTTCGGTTAAGATGTTATTTTCATATAAAACATATTCCAAACTTAAATAAGAGGGAAAATAAAGCTTGGTTGCAATAAATTCCACAAATGGCGTCCAGGTTCTATCGCTTTTAGCCCGTTCAATAAATCTCGCTGAAGTATAAAATCCTTTTTTAAGACCGATAATTCTTCCTCTCTTTTTCAAGCGGTTAAGGGCAATGCGAAGTTGATAAGGGGGGACATCAATCAGTCTTAAGTTATTAAATGAAAAAATAGGTAACCCCTCAACCGCAGAAAGAATCTTATCGGTGAGCGTTTTTTCATCATTTCTCATAATATACAAGTATTATATATTATCGGAAATGAAAGTCAAGTTCCTTATCACCTGACTATAAGTGGCAAAACCTTCGTTTCGCACTCCAAAATCAATCCTGCTAAAAATCCTTTTTCAACCGCCTGCTTGTTCTCTCAACAACTTTTTCACAAGCTTTCATAAAATCGTTTATTTCTTCAGGGTACTTAACAAAATAAACTGTTTTACGCCATTGCTTATCATACCGCACTATATTTGCCAGGCGCAATTTTGAAAGATGACCGCATACGGTTGATTTCTTGCGGTTAACTGCCCTGACAATTGTATTCAAATCCAGTGGACCTTTATCAAGGAGTAAACGCACAATCGCATAGGCAATCGGATAACTCAAAACCCGACAAATCTGTGAACCTCTGAATCTTTTCTCAACAATCTTCATCGCACGATTATACACCGGGATTAAAAAATGTCAATAT
Source organism: bacterium (assembly GCA_049700315.1). Classification (GTDB taxonomy): domain Bacteria; phylum Hydrothermota; class Tepidihabitantia; order SM23-42; family JAOAFX01; genus JAOAFX01. The sequence goes on along the minus strand of JBNAVN010000092.1, from coordinate 3,193 downwards.
TAAGTTGGTAAATTGTAGTAATCCATTCGTCAATTCGGCAATTGCCGAATTGACGAATTGTGGAATTGAGAAATGGAAAAAGTGAATTGTAAAGTAAACTGAATGATGTTTAAAGGAAAATAATGATTAAAAGCGGTTAAAAGCTGATAGCAATAAAGAATTTATTTTAGGCAATTATCTTCTAATTATTTTTTATGATGTAGAAGTTTTCAAGGGCGAGGGCGTCAAGACCGGAATGAATAAAGGTTTCAATTGCATCTTTGGGTGAGCAGACAATGGGTTCACCATGTAAATTGAATGAAGTATTCAACACCCCTCCCACGCTGGTGAGTTCTTCAAACCTTTTCAATAATTTATAATATCTTGGATTCCAATCTTTCCGCACCACCTGGGATCTACAGGTCAAATCATAAGGATGCAAGGCAGCAATTCCATCACCGTTCCCCCACTTACGAAGTGGGGGAACGGCTTAAAAAAAGATAGCAATATCTCCCGAAATTTCATAACTTCTTACCCCCACTTCGTAAGTGGGTGTGGGGTCGCTTCACTCTAATAGTAAATGTTTTATCATTGCAAGGTGTTTCTGATAGTCTTTGCGAATTTCAACAAATTCTTTATACTCATCTGATTTGAGCGGAATATATGGCAAATAATTACACAGTCCATTAGATTCTAAATTGATATATTCTCGGTATGATGAATAAAACCAATACTCCGGCCTCTCCACAAGATTATCTGAGACCGGGTTAAGATGTATGTATCTGGTAAGATGCAAAAGATAATCGTTGTCATCAACCAATACGCTTTTAAATCTGCTCTGCCATAAAGGACCTTTTCTGTCATTTTTGATATTAAAATACCTCGTATAACTATCAAGCAAAAATTTCATAAAAATTGTAATACCGTTTTCTTCCAGCTGTCCCAAAATCAAATGAATATGAGTAGGCATTATACAATAGGCAATTATCTCAACCAAACAAGGAATAATCTTTATATTTGTCTCATAATAGAAAGCACGATCTGATAATTCCTCAAAATCAGAAAATTTCATTGGCACTGACTTATGACGGTAAAACTTGAGCATTTCTATAAATCGTCCATATTCCCGTTTGTCTCTAAAAACCCTAAAACCTGCTATGCTCTTTGTAAAAATGTGATAAATCTGTCCACAGACCAACGGGTCTTTTCTCATAAAACCTCCCATATTTCATCACCGTTCCCCCACTTCGTAAGTGGGGGGAAGGGTTAAAAAAAGATGGCGATAACTCCCGAAATTTCATAACTTCTTACCCCCACTTACGAAGTGGGGGTGGGGTATGTGGATGTTATGGAGCGTTGGAGTGTAAATACCAATCTATGGTTTTTTTCAAACCCTCTTCAAACGATGTCTTTGCCTTGAATCCAAACTCCTTCTCTGCCCTGCTCGTATCAAGCATCCTCCGGGGTTGACCATCAGGCTTGGTTGCATCCCAATTTATCTCGCCATTATACTTTAATAATTTCGCAAGCAATTGAACCAGCTCCTTGATCTTGATCTCAAAACCAGCACCAATATTGACGGGGTCTGGCTTGGCGTATTTTTCTGTAGCGAGAACGATCGCCTCTGCACAGTCCTCAACATATAAAAATTCCCTTGACGCATTACCTGTTCCCCAGACAATAACAGGAGCATCAGTGCCCATGGGCATCGGTGTATCAGCGTTGAGGCGTTTTAACACATTCTCCTTTCCCCCCATTGCATCAACAAATTTCTTTATCAACGCAGGAATCACATGGGAAGATGAAGGGTCAAAGTTATCACCTGGTCCATATAGATTTACTGGCATTAAAAATATTGAATTAAGTCCATATTGCTGACGGTAAGCAGTAGATTGCACCAAGAGCATTTTCTTTGCCAAACCATAGGGCGCATTCGTCTCTTCCGGATAACCATTCCATAAATCTTCTTCCTTAAATGGTACAGGAGTAAATTTCGGGTAACAACATATCGTTCCCAGAGCAACAAATTTTTCAATATTATGCCGGTATGCCTGGTCAAGCAAAAATACACCCATTGTCAAGTTATCATAGAAAAATTCTGCCGGGTGTTCACGATTGGCACCAATTCCACCCACCCGTGCAGCAAGATGGACTACTATATCAGGTTTTAAATCATTGTACATCTTTTTGACACTTTCCAAATCCCGTAAATCATATTCAGGCAGATCCGCTATAAAAATATTTGTATAACCATTTTCTTTAAATTTTTTTACCAGATGATTGCCTAAAAAGCCCTTACCTCCACTGATACATATCCTCTTATTTTTCATACATACCTCCGTTTTTTTAATAATCTTTCTTTAAACGTCTGGTTGTTCTATCAACGAGGTCTTCACATCCTCTGAAAAATTTCTTAGCTTCTTCGGGATACTTTATCCAGTAAATGGTCTTCCGCCAATCTCTGTCATATCTGACGACGTTTGCCAGACGTAACTTAGCAAGATGATGACATACTGCAGGCTTTGAACGTCCAACCATCTTCACGATTTCATCCAGAGAAAGAGGTCCCTTCTCCAGCAGAACCTTCGCAATTGCATAAGCAATTGGATAGCTTAAAACACGGCAAATCTGGGCACCACGAAATCTTTTTTCAACAATCCGCATAACCTATTATACAAAAATTGTAAATTTTGTCAATAAATAGATGTTGCAATGTAGTATTCAATTTCACGATTCCACAATTGTGGAATTGAGAAATTGTGGAATGGAGGGGTGTGAATGTTAAAGGGTTTGTTATAGTTGAGGGTGTTGATTGGAGGAAAGAAAAAAGCGGTAAGAAAACAAGGAAGAAGCAATAAGGGAAAGAAAAAAAGGAAAGGAAAAAATAAGGGAGAACGGGAAAAAGAGGGTAAGAAAAAAACGTTAAAGGAAAAGGGTAAAGGAAAGAAGGAAAAAGTAAAAATGAAAAGGGAAATAGGAAAAAGGGAAGGAAAAAGGAAAAGAAAGTGGAAGAAAAGAAAGAGGGGTGAAACCTGAAATCTGCGCCCGGGGAATTAACGCCAGAATTTTTGAATGAATAGGCGGATGAGAAATTCGGGAAGCAAGGACATCCGATAAATTGTCTTTTTCGGTTGCTGGGGCAGGCGAAAGTTTTTGCACGGTGTATTTCACTTTTTTAAAAAACCGAAATGAAGTTGCAGGGTTATTTGTTGAG
>JBNAVN010000091.1:0-6357 GCA_049700315.1 bacterium | reverse complement strand
TAATAATAGTCGCCTTGATTATGTCACCTTCTTTATGGGTAACATAACTCTGTTCCAATAATTTGCTCATTTCTTCATTTGAATGACTATTCATTATGAATAGAACCTCCCTGGAATGTTTTTGCCATTCCAGACCAATTATATTCTTTTTTTGCACTTTGTCAATGAGTATGTTTCCTTATAATACTATTTACTTTTTCTTTTGGTTGAGTACAATTATTGATGAAGGAGGTTTATATGAAGAAGATACTTATTTTGGGATTGTTGATTCTTGCTTGTGGTGGTCAAAGAGGACCGGGCACAAGCCCGGCAAAAATGTCTTCATATATGCATATTGCAGTGAAGGATTATGGAAATATTGTAATTAAACTATACGCTGATGAGGCACCCAAAAATGTGAAAAATATCATAGAACTGACTAACAAGGGTTTCTATAATGGCCTCAAGTTCCACAGGATAATCAAGGGATTTGTAATTCAAGGAGGTTGCCCAGTAGGTGATGGAACTGGAGATCCGGGATATGAGATTAATGACGAAATATCCCCTAAGTTGAAACACCTGAAAGGAACTGTAGCAATGGCAAATCGGGGACCGAACACAAATGGGTCTCAGTTTTATATATGTTTGGAGGCTTTGCCCAGGCTTGATGGAAGATATACGATAATCGGTGAGGTCGTTGAAGGAATTGATGTGGTGGAAAAGATTGGCGATGTCCCAACTTCTGGCCCGCCAATGGATAGACCATTGAAAGATGTGATTATGGAAAAGGTGTGGATAGAAGAGAGATAAAGTACATTGACTATTCTCTGAAGACATAGTTGTTGAACCGCAAAACAAAATTTCCATGAAAATATGCCTGGTTTCTGACCCATATTATCCTTATCCCTCAGGAGTTTCTGAGTATACATATTATCTTGCAAAATACTTGAGCTGTTTTGGGCATAATGTCAAAATCCTCACCACCCATTATAAAGATGAGGTACCTGAGAAAGATGTGATTCGTGTTGGCAGGGTTTTTTATATTCCAATGAATAAATCCTTTGCTACATTATCTGTGGGATGGGATATTCCGCGCAAGGTCAAGGCATTTTTAGAAAAGGAGAATTTTGATATTGTTCATACAATGGGACCTTTCCCACCGAGCATTTCTTTCTTCGCCTTGCACTACTCTAAATCGTTGAATGTTACGACTTTTCATTCAACAGGATTCAAATATTACCGTTTTGGTTCATATCTTTTTAGAAAATTATTTAGTAAATACACTCAAAAACTTCACGGCTTGATTGCAGTATCAGAAACGCCACGTGATACATTTTTGCCATACATACCAGGCGAATATACAATAATACCAAATGGTGTAGATTTAGAGAGATTCAATCCTGAAGTTCCAGAGCTTGATGAATTTAAAGATAGGAAGAATAAGATTTTATACCTGGGCAGACTTGATAGACGCAAGGGTCTGGTTGAATTACTGAATGCCTTGCCGATTGTTCGCAGACAAATAAAAGATTTGTTGCTAATTGTCGTTGGCAAAGGACCGCTTGAAGATGACTGCCGCAAGCTGGTAAGGAATAAGAATCTTTCAGATGTTGTCGTGTTTAGAGGTTTTGCAGAACAATCAGAAATTCCTCGTTACTATGCATCCTGTGATTTGTATTGTTCGCCTGCCTTAGGTGGTGAATCGTTCGGGATTGTGCTCTTAGAGGCGATGGCTGTTGGAAAGCCAGTAATTGCATCAAAGATACCGGGTTATGACCGGGTAATAATAGATGGTTACAATGGCATTTTCTTTGATCCGCATAATCCTGAAGACATTGCTCAGAAGACCATAGATGTGCTCAAAAATGAGAATTTGAGACAGACTTTGATACGCAATGGCAAGAAATTTGTAAAAGATTATTCCTGGTTTAGTGTTGCAAAGATGATTGAAGAATTCTACCAGCAAAAATTGAATGCATTAAACCATTAGTGTTTGCATAATGTCTAACATAACAGAAGGAGGTTTCATGAGATACCTTGCACTTGGATTATCAATAATGCTCTTATCAAGTGTGCTGGTCTATGCTCAGCAAGATATGTGTCCTATGCACAAACAAAAAGATGGGCCGGGTGAAGTCTGTCCACCCGAATTTTTAGATAATCTAACTCCCGAGCAGAAGACTAAAATTGAGGACATAAGGATTGAGACCCAGAAGATCATAATACCAATCAAAGGACAGATTGAGCTCAAGCAAATTGACCTTCATAAAGAAATGAGAAATGACAACCCTGATAAAGATAGAATTTTGAAGATTGCCCAGGATATCCATCAACTTGAATGGCAGATAAAAAAGGCACAGATTGAACAGAAAATAAAGATTCATTCAATCCTTACGCCGGAACAAAGAGAAGAACTAAAAATGCCCACGCACAAGATGATCAAGAAGATTGAGATAGAACGAGAACAAAAGGACTGATTACTCAGGGGCTGCTAAATCAGCCCCTTTTTTTCTGCTTGCTCGCAATGATCGCATTTTTGCATTATAAATCTTGCTTCAATTGTTCTTTTAGTTGCCAGATTGAAAAATAATAAGGTATGTTTTCACTATATATCTCCTGTCTTGCGGGAAATTTATTCAATAAATCAACAAATATTTTTCTGACATACTCTTCACGGGCGAGACAGGCAAGGTATACTGACTGATTATCTTCTGAAATACTAAACTGCAGCAATTTGCCTTCAGATTCAAACGAAATCCACTTGATTGATTTGATAAAGGGATTTATCAATTCATAAACATCTTTATTACACACAATAGTCTCAGCACCTTGTGTGTATTGATACAATTTATTTTGATAAGCGGATTGTTGTTTAAGATACTGTTCGTGTTTGTTGTGGAGGCAGGCGCCGAGAACAATCAGTCCCAAACAAAAGATTAATACAATTTTGTTAAGTCTTATTTGGTTCAGAACTTCAATATAAGGAATCAGCAAAAAAGGGACTACCGGCAACATATATCTTTGCCCGAGAATTATGGTTTCAAGAAAGTTTTTCCCGGTGTCCATAAAATACTGGAGCGAAAAAAATAGCAAAAATAGCAAGGCAGGTAAAATAAAAAACCATTTTTCTTTTATTTTGGTTTTGAATGCAGTGATAAATAACAGTGGATATAGAATATTCATAGAAACGAAGAATTGAATGAACATTGCTGGCAAATTTGCTAATGAAAAACCGACGATATTAGCCTTTACTGGTCCGGTGAATGTCTTGAAGCAAATAATATTATATAAAAGCAGGGGGACAATTCCGATAAGAACTCCGACCAATAGTCTGATCAATGCTTTGATTTGCCTTCGGTAGAGAAAAATCAACCCTGAAGAAGCAGGAACAAGCACAATTGGGTAGCGAATCGCAATGGAAAGTCCAAATAAAATACTAGACAGAAAAATTCTTCTTTTCATAAGAAATAGTAATCCCAAAAGACTGAAAATTGTGCTGGGTAAATCGCTCATAATGGTTCGGCTATATAACAAAAGAGAAGGATGAAATAAAAATAGCAAAGCGTAGTACAGAGGAAGGCGATAATGGCTGAGTATCAGTATGAAGATAATAAGTCCTATAATCATCAATATATAACCCCTGAGGAATATCCATTTCCAGTGGACTACTGAAAAAGGTAGAAGCAAAATACTGTTACCTGGTGGATACCTGGAAACAAGATGACCATTGGTAATCATTGAGGCAGGAGCTGATTCAATGCCAGCACTATCGTAATAGAGCTTTCCATTCTGAAATGCATAAGTCATTGATAGATAAGCAGTCTCATCAACGATGCCGATATTAATAGGATAAAAGTAAAAAAATAAAAATGTGAATAAGATAACTCCAATGACCACAATAGTTCTTTCTCTGAACACAGATTAGTATATGCTAATTCAATTTTCTGTCAATACATTGACTTTTCTCTTTAACTGGATAGAATACAAAAAAGGAGTTTTGATATGACGATTGTGCTTGATGGCAAGAGTCTGACCGTTGAAAAACTTGTTGCAATTGCCCGACATAATGAAAAAGTTGAACTTGCTCCTGAGTCTCTTGAGGAGATAAAGAAGTGTCGGGCAATGCTTGAGAAAAAACTGAAGGCAAGAGAAATTATGTATGGAACAAACACCGGAATTGGTGAGTTATCTGAGGTGGTTCTTTCTGATGAACAAGTAGAACAATTTCAGAGATATTTGATTTACAATCATGCTGCGGGCATCGGTGAGCCTGTACCCATTGAATATGTAAGGGCGGCAATGGCAGGCAGAATAAATGTGCACGCCAAAGGTCGTTCTGCTTGCCGGCCAGAAATCACCCTGACTTTATTAGAGATGCTGAATAAAGGAGTCATTCCGGTTGTGTGTCAGAAGGGTTCGGTTGGTGCGTGTGGTGACCTTGCTCCTATGTCCCAGATTGCCCTTTTAATGCTTGGCGAAGGTGAGGCATTTTATCAAGGGGAAAGACTGCCCGGTAAGGTGGCAATGGAAAGGGCAGGGATTCCAGTCCCCGGTTTAAAGGCAAGGGATGGTCTGGCCGTGATAAATGGTTCTAATCTTCTGACGGCGATGAGTGCGCTTCATCTGTATGATATTAACCGGTGGCTGAAACAGTCAGAAATTGCTTGCGCAATGACCCTGGAGGCATTGATTGCAAATCTTAAACCCTATGATGTTCGTGTCCATGAGGTGAGAGGGTTTCCAGGTGCTGTCCGTTCTGCAAAGGCAATTATGAAGTGTATTGAGGGCAGTGATTTGATGACAGGAAAATACAAGACCAAGGTGCAGGATGCGTATTCAATGCGTTCATCACCTCAGGTTATCGGTGCAGCACACGACGCAGTGCGCTGGGCAAAGGAACAGGTGGAGATTGAACTTAATGGTGTTGGTGATAATCCAATATTTTTGTCTGAATATAATCTGACTCTGACCGGTGCCAATTTTCAGGGTTCACCTGTGTCATTACCAATGGATATGGTTGGTGCGGGATTGACTATGGTGTGTGTACTTTCTGAACGAAGATTGAACCGATTGATAAATTCCAATCTGAGTGTGGGTCTGCCTGCGTTTTTGACAAAAAATCCTGGTATGTTCTCGGGTTTTATGCTCAGTCAATATTCAGCTGATATGCTGATTGTTGAACAAAGAATTCTTTCAATGCCCGCTTCTATACAATCAATACCTGCGGCAGCTGACCAGGAAGACTTTGTATCAATGGGAATGAATACGGCAATAAAAAATGGGCAGATAATTGACAATGCCTATGGAATTCTTGGAATTGAATTTATGGCAGCAGCACAGGCATTAGACTTTCGCGAATTCAATCCTGGGAAAGGCGTAAATGTCGCACGGAAGGTAATCAGAAAATATGTGCCACATCTTGATGAGGATAGGCCATTATATCCAGACCACAATATAATGAAGGAACTTGTTAAATCCTGTGAGATACTTGAAGAGGTTGAAAAAGAAATTGGTAGTCTGGGATAATCTACTGATAATAGTTTAACGAGATAAGACCATTTATTAATGTTACATAAGAAAAGTTATCAACCCAATCACCTGTGTTGATGTAGTATTTGTTGTTCTCATACTTTTTGAATAATGGAATATGTGAATGGGCAAGGATAACGATATCAAAATCCCTTAGTTTTTCCTGGGCATATTTTTCTAACATTCTGCTCAGATGTTGACTGCGAGGCTGTTGTCGGGAAAGATGGGCAATGCCTTGAGCAAGAAATACGCCAATGTCTGGATGGACCAGACTATATAATTTATGATTAATCGTTGAGGTCAAAAGATTTTCCCACAATACTGTCCAGAGCCGGCGATCAACTTTGTTGCCATGGGAAAGAAAAAGTCTTTTGCCATCCAGCTCAATTTCTGCTTTGTTAGGATAAACAATGAAGCCCAGTTTCTTGAGAAAATCACCAATCATCACTTCGTGATTGCCGAGTATGTAATGCAGTTTGGTTCCTTGCTCGTGTAGATTGTAGAATGTAGCAAGGACCTTGAAATAGTCCTTGGGAAGGGCAATATTATATTCAAACCAGAATTCAAATAAATCGCCAAGGATAAATAGATTTTTCAGGTTCGGCTTTAATTCATTCAAAAATTTGAGCAATAACTTTGCGCGATAACTATCATCCCTTCTAATGTGAGCATCACTCAAAAATATATGCATATCATAAATAATTTATCTAAAATTTCATTGAAGTCAATATTTTGACTTCAATGAGAAATGATAATTTTACCCGCATTAAAGATTTAACCGATTTTTGTGTCTTATCTCACCATCACCACCTTGGCAGTGGTCTTGGTTGTGCCCATCTGGTATGTCAA
>JBNAVN010000090.1:0-6423 GCA_049700315.1 bacterium | reverse complement strand
GGATTATAGATGTCTCAAACCCACAAAGCCCTTATGAGGCAGGCTATTATGATACCCCTGGTTGGGCTTGGGGTGTCTATGTCTCGGGCTCCTATGCCTATGTTGCTGATGGTGGTTCTGGTCTTCGGATTATAAATGTCTCAAACCCACAAAGCCCCTATGAGGCAGGCTATTATGATACACCTGCTTGGGGTGTCTATGTCTCAGGCTCCTATGCCTATGTTGCGGATTATGATGCTGGTCTTCAGGTTTATGAGTTCTATGGTGGTGGTATTGAGGAAAAAGAGAGTAAGATGGCTTTTTGGATAAGACCTGCCCAGAATCCAGTAAGGAATAGGATTGAGCTCATCCTTTCCCCTTATGGAGATATTCCATCTAACCTTACTCTTTACAACTCTCTTGGCCAGAGGGTAAAAACTTATAATTTAGGGGATATAAGGGATAAAAATAGAATAAGCCTTTCAGTTGAAGGTCTTGGTAGTGGTATATACTTTTTACGTCCTGAAACAAGTGCCCGAACGGAAATGATGAAGATAATCATTTTGGAGTAAGTGGAAAAACAAATATCCTGCTCGAGTGGGGAAAGGGGGTGATGTTGAAAAAAAAATACCTAAATACCTAAAAGTCCAAAATGCCTAAAAAGGTAGTTAGGAGTAGGGAATTTATTCCCGTAAAAAAATGTAGGGCAGGCTTTATAGACAAAAAAGGTCAAACTACCATGCAGTAATGGATTTTCAATCCATTACTGCAAATAAGGAAACTTTCGTTATAGAAAAAATAAAGGCACAATTTCCATCAGGAGTTGGCGGTATGCTAAAGGTAGTGCACAATTTTAGGCAGAATGATTACAGGGTTTTCAGCCCGCCAAGTTGCGTGGCTAACTGATGTATCTTGACTTAAAGAGAAATTTGGTTAATCTTTATCAATGCCTGAACCAGCAAAAACCTTCTGGGAGATTGAAAAAGAAAAAACAACAGTAATATATGGGATTTTTGGAATTCTTGTCTTTTTTTATTTCTTTTCTTTTTTTATTGTCTGGACAATAATCAAACTTTTTATCTACTTACGGATATCTATAGAAAATCCACATACAAAATTCAATCTATTCGGTTCAGACACCCTTATTATATTTTTAGTCGCACTGATTCTCGCAATATGGCATTGGTTCTATACGAATCGTAATGTAATTGAAAAAATATTAAAATTGTTCAATGCAAGGCCACCAGATAAAAATGACCGCTATCATTATGTCTTCCAAAACATTGTTGAAGAAATAAGTATTGCTGCAGGAAAGATAGGTGCTGAGCCATATGTTGTTCCTACGATAGCAATGAATGCATTTGCAATTCAGGATATGTATGGAAGAAATGTCATCGGCGCGACTGAAGGACTAATATCAAGACTGAATCGCGATGAACTTCAGGCAGTCCTTGCCCATGAAATGTCACACATCGTCTCAAATGATTCTTTACTAACAACAATTGCAAGTTCATTATTTGGCGTTTACAATGAGATATTGAATGGTATTGTCAACAATCTTGACCGGATGACACGGGAACAGGAAGATCGTTTTTATGACAAGAGTCGACAGAATGCCGTCACCGCTGGCTTGCTGGCAATACCCATATTTGCAAGTCTTTTGATAATGAGTTTTTTATCACAGCTATTGTATGTTTTTATCTCACGAGAAAAAGAATATAGAGCAGATGTGAATGCCATAAAATACTCGCGAAATCCTTTGAGTCTTGCCCGTGCCCTTTACAAAATAGCAACCCACTATCGCGGATCTGCAAGCTATTTAGCACCAATCTTTATCTTGAGTCCTGAAGCAAATCCACTTGAAGACCGGGAAGATACATTTGCGAACCTCTTTTCAACCCACCCGCCATTTACAAAAAGACTACAGTTAATCCTGAATCAGGCACACGCAGATATCAGTCAGATTACTGAAGAAATATACCAAAAACCGAGAACAGAATCCGCAGATTCTGCAAAGCCAAACTTATTCGTCAAAAAAGATAATACCTGGTTTGGTCCTTACACATTGATGCAACTGCAAGCACTGGAGTGGTTAATGCCTGATACTGAGGTTAAACTTGAAGGTAGTAATGAAATAATATCAGCCAGCGCAATACCCGCATTGAACCATTTCTTTTCGGTCAAAGACACACCACTATGGAAAATGCGTCGCATATGCCCGGTGTGCAGAGAATGGCTGATAGTGCAGGAATATGAAGGGGTATATATCTGGCGCTGTGCATTCTGTAATGGACTACTTGTGGAAAAAGAAAAATTGCCCAGGATAATTGCGCGTGAGGAAAAAGGATTTTCTGAAAAAATTAAACACATTGCTTCTTTGATTCGCGCTGAAGCAAAAAAGAAAAAACCAAGATTCAAATTACTCATTGAAACACTTGATAAAAGAAAATGCCCGAAATGTGGTAAACCAATGACAAGGAAATTCTACAGTTATGCATATCACATTGAAATTGATGAGTGTGTTGAATGTAATCTCATTTGGTTTGACAAAGATGAACTTGAAATATTACAATGTCTAATTGAAATGGAGAAACAAAATGGAAAAGGATAAGAAGATATTTGCAGAGAAAATTGTCGCAGGTATAAAAAAGCATTTTCCTGAACCCCGCATTGAACTCAATTACAAAAACGAATTTGAACTGCTCATCGCTGTTCTTTTATCTGCCCAGACCACTGACAAGAAGGTTAATGAAGTCACACCACATTTGTTTTCCAAATATCCCACACCCGAGAAACTCGCCCGGGCTGATATCAATGATTTATGTAAAATAATAAAACCCCTTGGTTTTTTCCAGAGAAAATCTGAACTCATAAAGAAATGTGCCCAGAAAATATGTGAGAAATTTAATGGAAAAGTTCCCTCAACGATTGAAGAACTTGTCCAACTGCCGGGCGTGGGCAGAAAAACCGCCTCTGCGGTTCTAGTCAATGCCTTCAATAAACCTGCCATTGTGGTTGATACACATGTAATCAGGGTTGCAACCGAAAGATTAAAATTGAGCAGGGAAAAAGATGCTGACAAAATTGAACAGGACCTGGCAAATATATTCCCCGTAGAGACCTGGAAGTTTATCGCCAATGGACTTGTGCTCTTTGGTAGGCATATCTGCACTGCCAAAAATCCTGCGTGTCCCACCTGCCATATGTATGAGTTGTGTCCCTACGAAAAAAAATCTATTAAGCAGTAAACTGCTCTTATTGATATCTGTTTGAATGATAAGAAAACTGTCAAAGAACTTCCTGTCGCTTTTTCTTGGTGAAGGTATTAGCCATCTCCTGGGTTTCATTGTTAATGCCTACATTGCTCGTGTCCTGAGCGTTGAAGGATTTGGTATAATTAGCTATGGGCTCGCCTTTTTGACGTATTTACTACTGTTCAGCAACATGGGTCTGACAACTCTGGGTGTTCGTGAAGTTGCTAAAGATAAAGAAAAAACAAAAATAATCAATGAAATAACCAGTACAAGAATATTCTTGACATTTATCTTGTGTGCTATTTTCCTGATACTCCTTCTGACCATCCCCGGCGACATATTAACAAGAAAAATAATCTTGTTATACCTTGCAACTGGAATCCCTTATGCCTTTTATTTGGAATTTGTATTCCAGGCACGTGAAGAAATGGAATTTATCGGCATCGGTAGAATAACACAATACTCAGGTTATCTTATTCTGGTCGTAATTTTTTTGAAAACAAAGCAGCAGATTCTCTCGGTACCACTTTCATACCTCGGTGGCTATTTCTTGGCAACAATATTTCTTCTCTTTGTTTTCATAAAAAAATACGGCAAATTGTCTATCGCAATCAAACCCATCACCTCCTATCATCTCCTTGTTAGTGCCCTGCCCATTGGTCTTGCTACAATCATATATCAAGCAGTGATGAACTTTCCAGTAATTTGTCTGGGCATATTTCATAGTCAAAAAGAAGTGGGGTTATTCAGCGCAGGTTTCAAAATCATAATTTTGCTCTTGATTATTGAACGTATATTCTATTATCTCTTTTTTCCCATCTTTGCAAAACAGGCAAAGCAAAACCAGAATAACCTCGGAAGGAGTTTTGCCTTCTTCTCTCAACTCGTGCTGGGCATTACATTTTCAATTACAATAATTGGACTCATATTCGCCGAAAAGATTATTACTGCAATATATGGTTCAGATTTTATTTCAGGTACAGGAATATTGCGAATTTTGCTATTGTATTTTATGATTGCACCGCTGAATACAATCTGGGGTTATGGACTGATTGCCCTCAATCAAGAAAAGAAATTCTTTAGCGTCATTGTCGTAGTTGCCTTCTTAAATCTAATCTTGACGATTATTCTTGGCTATTTGCAAAAAGGCATCGGCGTCGCGTCTGCAATATTATTCAGCGAGTTATGCGGGCTATTCCTGATGAAAAAGAATTTGAATTCGGTTGCTAAATTTAGTTTGTCAACCTTTCTAAGTAGAAAGGAATTGAAAAATCTGTTTTTGGATAACGATACAATCCGATGATAAATACTACCAACCATTAATCACAACTAAATATTAATTCTTTCCTGTCATTCGGGCAGTTGATTACCCCATTGGTTATATGATACAATCTCCTTTAATTCTTTTCTTGACCTCGGCTTGATACCACCGATACCATCGGGTGTAGATTGTTCCTCAGGATAGCCCATTATTACAAGCATGGCAATGCGATAGCGGTCTGGAATTTTTAACACTTTTTTCAAATGTCTTTCATTAAACCAGCCAACATAGCAAGTGCCTATACCCAGTTCAGTTGCTTCAAGAACCATATGAGTCATCGCAATAGAAATATCAATCAAATGATTCTCCCTGTTGTATATTTGCGCAACAAGATGGGTTATTGCCTTTGTGTAACAGCCAACAATAACAAGCGGAGCATCTTTGATCCAGGAAACTATCCCCTTTGTACCGGTCACAACCTTTTCTGGTATCTGCTTAATCAGATCTTGGTCATCAACAATTACAAAATGCCATGCCTGACGATTGCTTGAAGAAGGAGCAAGTCTGCCTGCCTCAAGAATTTTAAGGAGTTTTTCTCTTTCTATTTTTTGCGGAGAAAACCTCCTGACGCTTCTACGCCATTTTATTGCCTCAAAAACATCCATACAGATAGTCTACGGTTATTGGGCATGGATGTTGGTTACAAACATCTTAACCTCAACCCTTACACTATCTCTTATGGCTTTGTCCTTTCCATTATCATTTTTTTGAATACCTTTGATGGTTTGAAGAAAGGAACGTACCGGTCAGGCAGGGTGAAAACTTTACCCGTCTTCGGCGCCTTAGATGTTCTGCCCGGCCTTTTTCTTAATTCAAATGTTCCAAATTTTCTTATCTCAACCCTTTTTTCTTTTACCAATGTATCAATAACAAGATCAAGAAAAGCATCTATAAGTTTTTCTATATCAATCTTTGGATAGATAGAACCAAATTTCGCTGAAATTGCTTCAATAAGAAATTCACGGCGCATTTTACCTCCTATTTATTTGCACCCCGCGCAGGTTGTGCGCTGACATCCAGCACAGGAACTTCCTGCACTACCTATTTCACCATTGGAGCTTTTACTACAAAAGCCAAAAACAGAAAACAGCTTTTCTATATCTTTGCTCCCACATTCAGGACATTGTATCTCGGTCAAATCACTATCTTTGAAGACCAAGTCCTCAAATCTATGTTTGCACTTATTGCAACAAAACTCAAAAATAGGCATAGAATTTTTTTAGATTCCTACCTGCTTTTTCCTTCTCTTTGTTTTCCTTCTCTCAGCCCAGGAACGTCGGTCACTCTTATTCAGTTTGCCTTCCTCAATCAATTTGCGAAATTCCCGTTCAGTGAGTAACTTCCTTCTTTCAGTTTTTCGGCGTTCGGATTTTTTTCTTCTTTCCATTATGCTCCCTTTTCAATTATTATAGCGGGGGCTGGATTCGAACCAGCGACCTTTGGGTTATGAGCCCAACGAGCTACCGCTGCTCTACCCCGCGATGGTCTATTATATTTAAATATATGCAGTTGTCAAGGTAGTCCGAATTTTTGACCAAAGGTCGTGAATTCCGTAGAGTGGGACAAATCCCAAATAGTAATGAATAACAAATGCTTAAATGACAAAAAGTTCCAAACTCCTAATTCGTTCTACGGTTTTGCTGCCCGTTTTGTCTTTATAAAGAGTAACCCAGTAGCCAGTAGTCAGTAACCCAGTATAAAATAAAGCCGCAATTTCCTGATGTTAATGCGTCTATGGTTTAAAGGTTTGGGTAGCGTCCATGCCAATTAACCAATAGCCATTTCCGTGGGAGCGGTTTCCTAACCGCGATAATAATCCTTTCACCCCAATCCCGTAGGAGCGGTTTCCTAACCGCGATAATAATCCTT
>JBNAVN010000089.1:0-6469 GCA_049700315.1 bacterium | reverse complement strand
AAAAATATTTATCTACCTGAACAACCACCCCATACCCAGTATCCACCTGGTTTCCCATTACTATTATCAATACCGATATTGCTCTTTGGCAAGAACATAATATTGCTTAAATTACTAATTTTTTTAACCGGTCTCGGTTCCCTTTTATTTTTTTATTTAATTATTAAAGAGACATCCGGACAATACAGGACAATTTTCTTATTATTCTATCTGAGTATACCAATATTTGTCGTTTACAACCACTGGATTCTTTCAGAAATACCATTCCTGTTTTTTTCGCTCGGTGCTTTATATTTTCTATTAAAATTTTGTAGTAAAAGGCAATTTTCATATTTTTTGATAGCCACATTCTTTGCAATCTATGCATTTTTTATTCGCACCGCAGGGATATCTTTAATCCTGGGCTTTGCACTATTTTTCATATTGAAAAAAGAATACAAATATCTTATAATATTTTTGGCATTATTTTTGATTTTTTTCATACCCTGGGAGATGAGGAATGCGGGGATTCCTGATAATACTGGTTATTTGAAACAATTGCTTGCAAATAATCCATATCAAATGGAACTCGGCACCATAGGATTTTCTGACTTTATTTTAAGGATATGGGATAATTTTTTTCTTTATGGATTTACCATACTCCCTTCGACCCTTCTGCCAGTCTTAAATTCTAAATTTTTATTTTCTTTCTCAGGGCTGATATTCATTCTGTTTTTAATAATCGGTTTTGTTATAAGATTAAAAAATTTCAGTATTCTTGAAACATATCTCATCTTCGGTATTGGTGTATTACTTGCCTGGCCTAAGGTGTGGTCATCAGATAGATTTTTGCTTCCTCTGATTCCATTGATTTTGATTTATATATTTTTTGCTCTTATCTGGATTCAGGATAAGTTGAGAATAAAGAATTTTGTATTCGTGATTTCGGGATTTTTAATTATTCTTAATGTGATTTCAATAATTCCTCAAGCAAAGACCACATTGAGTCAAAACTTTGATTATATGAAAGGGAATAGATATGCTGGTTATACAATTGACTGGCGTCGTTATTTTGAGATGATAGAATATATCAGAAAAAATATTCCCGAAGATAAAATAATAATGGCGCGCAAACCTGAATTTGTCTATTTATTATCTAATCATAAATCATTCTGTTATCCATTTACGACAAACAAGAATGAAGTGAAAGAAAAAATAAAGAGAGCAGACTATATTCTCCTTGATAATTTCAGGTGGACCGGGACAACTATGCGTTATTTATTGCCTGTTGTCCAAGACTATGTTGAAGGCTTTGAAACAATATATAAAACAAGTTATCCTGAATTCTTCTTGTTGAGGGTAAAGAAAGAAAATTTTTAGCGCAGGTTTTTTGTTTTTACTTCAACGATTGTTTTTATCCCTCCTCGGGGATTGAATTCACCACGCACAATTGCCCAGCGCGGCTTTACTACTTTAACAAAATCCTGAAAAATTCTGTTAACTGCATTCTCATAGAATATCCCGAGGTTTCTATAGGCGAGGATATACATTTTTAAGGATTTCAGTTCCACAAAATATTTATTCGGCTCATATTCAATAGTGATCGTTCCAGTATCAGGAAGTCCGGTTTTAGGACAGACTGATGAATACTCGGGAATGATTATTGTTATCTTATATTTTTTAAATTGATTGGGCAGGACATCAAGTTTTGGAAGTTTTGCCTTCAATCCGGCGATCGCATGTTTCTCTGTATAATTTTGCATAGAATCTCCTATTCAAATGAATGTTCTTTATCAGGATATATCCCTGATTTTACCTCATTTATATATTCCATCACAGCCCTTTTTATTTCAAATCCAATCTTTGCATATTGTTTAACGAATTTCGGTTTGAAATCTTCATAAAAGCCGAGCATATCGTGTAAGACCAGTATCTGTCCATCACAATAAGGACCGGCCCCGATGCCGATCGTGGGAATTTTCAAATTTTTTGTAATCTTCTTTGCCAGAGACATCGGAATCTTTTCCAGGACAAGTGAAAAACAACCTGCAGATTCAAGATTTTTTGCATCCTTTAATATCTGCTCTCTCTCTTTTTCTGTTTTTCCACGCAATTTATAACCACCAAATTTATGGATTGATTGAGGTGTCAAACCAAGGTGTCCCATCACCGGAATACCGATCTGAACAAGTCTTTCTATTGTCTTCAGGACTGGTCCTGCACCTTCAAGTTTCACTCCTGCTGCACCAACCTTTAAAAAACTCCCTGCATTTTTTATTGCCTCATCAATGCTACACTGATAGGAAAGAAATGGCATATCTGCAATTACCAATGCATTCTTTACTGCTCTTGCAACAACCTTTGTATGATACAACATATCAGACATCGTAATCGGCAGGGTATTCTTTTCTCCAGCAACGACATTTGCTGCAGAATCACCAACCAGTATTATTTCAATTCCAACTTCATCAAGAATTCTTGCTGTGGGATAATCATATGCAGTGAGACAGACAATCTTTTCCTTTTTCTTCTTCATTAACAAAATTGTTTCTGTTGTAATCATTCTTTTGATATGATCTTTCTTGGAACTTTTAATTGTATGATTTCTTTATATATCAAATCAAGGTCAGTGCTCGTTAAAAAATCAAAACCCTTGATATTTACAACGAGCAGCTGGCTGGTGTTGTAGTGTATAAAAAATGAATTATACGCCTCACACAGTTTGACAATGTAATCATACTCAATATTTCTCTCGTATAACCTGTCACGCTGTTTAATTCTCTTATATAAAAAATCAGGCGTTGACTGGAGATAAACTACGACATCAGTCCTTGGAATTTCTTTCTCAATGAGTGCATAAATCTTATCATAGAGTGAGAATTCGTCTTCAGTCAAATTTACTTCAGCAAAGATTCTATCCTTGGCAAAGAGATAATCACTTATCAGTCTTGAATGGAAGAGGTCCATTTGATTAATCTTTCTCTGCTGGCGGTATCTGGACATAAGGAAATATAACTGGGTATGGAATGCATACTGGCTTGGATTTGCATAGAATTTTGTTAGAAAAGGATTCTCTTCAAATTCTTCAAGGATAAGTCCGGCATGGAATTTATTTGCCAGTCCTTTGGCAAGCGTGGTTTTGCCCGCCCCAATCACACCTTCAATCGCAATAAATCTCAATTCCTTCATAACTCACTCCAGCAGCAAGTTCCTTTATACTCTTTTTATAATCTGGCGGAATAAAATCAGGCGCAATATCCTGCATTGGAATGATTGCAAAGGGGCGTTCAAAAAAATAAGGATGGGGAATAATAAAGTCTGGTTTCTTGATCATTTGATTTCCATAGAATAAGATATCAATATCAATTATCCGAGGACCCCACCTTTCTGTTTTTTCTCTTTTTAACTTTCTTTCTATATCTTTTATTGTTTCTAATAATTCTCCAGGGTTGAGATCGGTCTCAATCTCAACTGCCATATTCAAAAAATCTGGCTGGTCTTCTTTTCCCCAGGGTTTTGTCTTATAGATTTTTGATTTTCTCAAGATTTTTATACCATTTTTTGACAACTCATTGATTGCATTCATCAAATTTTCTCTTAATTTTCCAAGATTTGTACCCAAAAGGAGGTAAACTTTTTCCATCTTTTCAATTCTATCCGAAATATCTTTCTTGTCAAGGTGATTCCTCTTTGAATCCTCTCCGCTTTTCAAGAATCAAAAATGGAGTGGCAGAGTTGACTCTATAAATATTAAGTCGAGCGAGCTCGACCACTACAGTATAAAATCCTCACAGATTAAGTGCATATCAATTTTAATCGCCCTCAAATTTTCAAAACCGGCCCTAAATTTATCAAGACTCGCTAGTCAAAAGTTCTCGGGCACGGTGGATTAATTCGCTCACCTTTTTAATATCCTCTCCCTCAGCAATGATACGGACAATTGGTTCGGTATTTGAAGGACGGATATGGAGCCAGTAATTTTTTGTGGTTATCCTCATCCCATCATTGAAATCAAGATCCCCTTTAAATTTTTTCAGGAGCATATCTTTTTTCTTATCAAAGACTTCTTTGGGAATATTAACCTTATCTTTTTTCATAAAATATTCAGGATATGAATTGAGGATTTCAGATATAGATTTCTTTCTTACGCTCAACATTTTTAGAATTATTCCTGCACCGGTCAGGGCATCCCTTGTGCGATTTATTCTTGGATATATCACACCACCATTCCCTTCGCCACCAATCACTGCATCTACCTCATTCATTTTACTTACTACATTCACCTCACCAACCTTGGTTCGATATAATGGGCATCTGTATTTTTTTGTTATATCTTCCATCAGCATTGTTGTTGAAAGATTTGTCACCACCGCTCCTTTTTTCTGACTCAAGATAAAATCAGTTGCAAGGACGAGTGTCATTTCTTCACCAATCGCCTTCCCATTTTCGTCAACGATTGACAATCTATCTCCATCAGGGTCAAGGGCAAATCCTAAATCAAGCTTTCTTCTTTTAACAAGCGCGCATAATTTGGTGATGTTTTCAGGGATGGGTTCTGGAGGTCTTGGGAATCTTGGCTTAAAACTACAGTGTATTTTGTATACCTTGCAACCAGTCATTTCAAGGAAAACAGGCAAGGCAATTGAACCTGCTCCACACACTGCATCAACCCCGATTTTCAATCCAAGATTTTTTAATTTGAAATGGTTGATTATCGCTTTTATATGTTCTTCATAAGATTTTTCATACTCGGTGCATTCTCCAAAATTACGCATATATTCTATTATTTTATCGTGACGAATTTCAAAGAAATCAATAAAGACGGAAAATCTCCTGAACTCCTGTGCATTTATAAATTCTCCCCTTGGTGAGATAAATTTTATGCCATTCCATTCTGGCGGATTGTGGCTTGCAGTCGCAACTGTACCACCGTCTGCCTTCAGTTTGCGGACCATAAATACTACGGTTGGCGTGGGAACAATCCCGAGGTCTATTACATTACAGCCCATCATATTGAAACCATCTATGATACCGCCACCTATCTGGGAATGGGATTTTCTTGCATCATAACCCACAACCAATTTTTTTGCGTTTAGAAAAATAGCGTAGACCTGGGCATAGAATTTAGCACTTGCATAATTCAAATCCTTAAATGTAATACCCCTCAATCCAGAGATAGAAAATATCCGTGCCATAAAAGAGTATATATTAAAAAATATTATTGTCAATAAAATGAATGAGCCTTACTCCTTCTAAAAATATTGATCATTGTTATACGGTTACGATACCCGTTTCGTTAGACGGTTTTGTCAATCGTAAGTTTTTTTGTTTTATCCGTTTCGCGTTCCACATTCCACCTTTCACGATAATGCCGGAGTAGGGAATTTATTCCCGTGTTCTAAATCTTCAGTTTAGCCATTTTGTCTTGACACCATATCTCTTCAAGATATAATCATAATGTGGGAAAACCAAGAATTGTCATCAGCAAATGCTTCAGTTATCCAGTAAGATATAATGGCGGGATTGTTTATGATGATTTTGTCGAAAAGTTGAAAGGATTTGTAGAATATAATCTTGTCTGCCCGGAAATGGAGATTGGTCTTGGTGTGCCCAGGCAGAAGATAATTATAATAAAAGAAAGCAATAGAAAGTTACTATTCCAGCCTGAGACCGGAAGAAATTTGACCGAAGACATTAGAAAATTTACAGATGATTTTGTAGAAAAAGTCAAAGATATTGATGGATTTATACTTAAAAGCAAATCGCCTTCCTGTGGTATCAATTCGGCTAATTATTATCAAAATAAGAAAATAATTGGCAGGACTGATGGATTTTTTGCTGAGGGAATAAAAGATAATTTTCCTGAATTAGCCGTAGAACATGAGGGAAGATTGAAGAATTCAGAATTGCGTGAACATTTTTTGATCAGAATATTCTCTTTTGCAGAATTTCGCAAATTGAAAGAAGAATACAATGCAAATGACCTCGTAAAATTCCATACCAGATATAAATATCTCCTTATGACATATAATCAAAAAAATTTAAGGGAAATGGGAAAAGTTGTGGCGGATGGAAAGGTTAACATAAAAGAAAAATTGGAAATATATGAAAAACTATTTTACAACACATTTGTTAAAAAGCCCTCGCGGACAAAACATTTCAATACAATACTCCATATCTATGGCTATTTTTCAAACAATCTGAACCAGAAGGAAAGAAAACATTTCTTGAATCTTTTAGAGAAGTATAAAAATGGTAATGTTGAACTGAGAGTGATTATAGAAATGATTAGGAACTTCGCTTACCGTTTAGAAGACAGTTATCTTTTGAACCAAAAATATCTCACCCCTTTTCCTGAAAATTTGGTTATATAAACTCGCAATTTAGAAAGATGATGATTAAAAACAAGATACATCAGGGGCTTTGCCCCTGAAACCCCACACGACATCAAGGGTATTAGGATATCAGGATACCAGAGTATCAGGGTATG
>JBNAVN010000088.1:0-6997 GCA_049700315.1 bacterium | reverse complement strand
TAAATACTTTACGGTATGGTCTTTTTGAAGTCATCGCATCAAAGGCATCGCAGACCGCAAGGATTCTGCCAATCAAGGGAATCTGACCATCTTCAAGTCCCTCTGGATAACCACTCCCATCCCAGAACTCGTGATGACACTTCACACCATTTAAAACTTCAGGAATATCAGTAAACCCTGACAAAATATAATATCCCCTTAGAACATGCTTATCAATCTCTTCTTTCTCCTCTTTTGTCAGAGGCTCTGGTTTATATAAGATTGTCTCATCAATCCCAATCTTGCCCAAATCATGTAATAAGGCACTCGCCTCAACCATCACCAATTGCTCTTTACTAAATCCCACCCTTTTTGCAATCTCCACCGCATATTTCGCCACCCTTTGACTGTGTCCATCCCTGTAAGGAACAATGGAATCAAGGGTCTTACCAATTTCTCTCAATTCAACCAGTGCCTCATCAGGCTTATTCTTCAATGCCTGAACAATCTCTTTCAAACAGGCGATTAAAACATCAAGATAAAGATGTTCCAATGGACCCAGGTGTTTTTCCCGAAATCAAAAATAAGATGAAATTCTTTCTTCATAGCTATTCTGTTTGCTGTAAGAGATATCCATTATTCTGCGAATTCTCTATTTGTGAAGACTTACTCCAAGGCTTATCAGAGTAAAGTCGAAGGTAGTGGAACCACCGGCACTGTAACCTGCGCTATAGATATTCCCATCTGTTCCATACACAATTGAACGCGCCTCGTCTGAGGAGTTTAGCGGGTCGTTAAATAGATAAGCCCATCTATACGTTCCAGTATTGGTAAGGCTAATTATAGTAAAATCATCTTTTGTCGTATTACTTATAATGTATCCTGCGGCATAAATGTTACTATCTGTTCCATAGACAATTGAATTTGCACAATCAAATGAGTTGTCTGTTCCATTATAGCGATAAATAAAACCAGAAATGCCAAAGGATAATTTTATGATTGTGAAATCAGTCTTTGTCCCAGCACCGGTTGTGAATCCTGCTGCATAAACCCATCCGTCTGCACCGAAGGTAATTGCCTTTGCAATATCCACTGAATTACCTGGACCATTGTAACTATAAAGCCAAATGACGCCGCCGCTATAAGAAGATAGGGAAAGAACCAAAAAGTCATAAGAGGTATTAGCCCTCCAGCAAGTCCCTGCGATATAGACATACCCATCAGAACCAAAGACAATAGAATTCCCGAAATCATTTCCGTTATCCGGTCCGTTATACCGAGCCACCCATTGCTGTATTCCTGTTGGAGACAATTTGATCACGATAATATCCATATTTCCATTTGCTCCCATACTGCTTCCAACAACATAAATATTACCATTAGAATCAGCAGTCATTGATGTAGAAAAATCAGATGAATTCCCCGTGCCGTTATATGTATAGACCCATCTTTCGGTGCCTGAAGGAGTGAGACTGAAAACAATAATGTCCTCAGCATTAGTAACCTCGTTTACTACAGTTCCAGATCCGTAGATGTTACTATCTGGACCGCAGATAATGGAAATCGGTCTGTCTTCTAATGTTCTTGCTCCATAAAGAGGACTGTATGTCCAACGCTCGGTTCCTGAATTTGTAAGGCTTACAACAAGAATACTGGGATACAAAGAGTATGAATAAACCCCGGCAGCGTAAATATTACCATCTAGTCCATAGACCAATGATTTGGCAATATTTCTGTGTCCCCAAAAAACATAATCGTAGTACTGGTATACCCATCTTAAGGCACCAGTATTAGTAGTGCTGATTATTGTAAAATCGCAGATTGTATCTCCGAGATTGGTTAGTCCAGCTGCATAGATATTGCCATCGGCTCCATAAATCACTGAATGTGCAAAATCATCACTGACCCCGGTCTGCCCATTATACTGGAACACCCATCTCTGAGTCTGTCCAAAAAGTATCAATGGTATGGTTACAAAAATAAATATTAACCCAATCTTTTTAATAAAACTCATTATTACCTCCTTACCTCAACCAGATAACCTTTATTGTCCTGTTTTCATTATTGGTCTTGATGTTAACAAAATAGACACCCGAAGGCATCTGGTCCAATGTAAACTTTATGGGAGTATTTGACTCTACACTACCATTGTGAACAATTTTTACCAATCGCCCTGAAATATCATACACATTTATCGCCAAATTAACTCCAAGGGGATAATGATGGTGTAAGATGAATGGCGTAGAAAACGAAATACGGGGCGAAATATCTGTCACTGGATTCACATAAGGTACAGGAGAATGAAATTCAGAAACTGCAGTTGGTGTGTAAATTGCCCCGAATACCCGGGCAACATAATATGGTGAACCCTTGAAACCCTGATAAACAATGAGGATTTTTCCTGTATCTGAAGATGAAATTTCAGGGAGTTCCCTTGAATATTCGGCGTCTATCAATTCAACTCCATTTGTATCAAGCACGACACCATCAGGTGTTATACGCGCACCATATAAATCATACTTTTCGCTGTTATTTCTGGAATCTTGCCAGACTACCACAAAATTTGTGCCGTTAAAAGTCACTGAGGGATTTTTCCGATTATTTGGTGGACCTTCACATATCGGGATGCCTGCAGGATCAAGAACTGCACCAGAAGAATCTATACGAGCCGCATAAATCTTATTCCCTTCCTTTTCCCAGACAACAAGGAAGGTATCGCCTGAACTTGCAAGTCCATGCCAGGGTGAATTTATCCCTGGTTGAGAAATCTGAATAGGATTTGTATCTAACACCACTCCCTGAAAGTTCACCCTTGCCCCGACAATATTATTAAGCCCTGATCTCCAGGTCAAAAGAAAACCATTACTATAAGGTGCAACTTCGGTTCTCGGTGCCTCAATCATTGTCTCTGGCGCTCTTATTATTATTCCCGAGGTATCAAGAACCTGACCATCCGAATCTACCCTTGTCGCCATTATCGTCCACTGGAAATTTAATGCATACCGGCTGTAAGACACAAGAAAAATTCCGCTCCTGTAAGCAACTGATGCATGGTCGTTTTCAACTATCACATCTGTTATCTTAAGTCCAGCGGAATCAATAATAGTGCCATCTGTAGACATCCTTGTGCCCCAGAGATTACCATCGTATGTATTGGTCCAGACGCATAAAAATTGTGTATCACCAGAGGTGATTGTTGGCCATTTTCCATCCTGTGGGGATATACGAAATCCTTCGGGGTCAAGAACCAAGCCACTTTCAGTTACCCGGGCGCCATAAATGGCTTTTCTACTATCCCTATCACTCTCATAAACAACCAGAAAAAAGGTGTCACCAAATGCTGCTTCAGGGTTTTGCGATGAATTGACTGCACGATTTAGAAGGACCCTTGTGGAATCCAGGGGTGCTCCATTAGAAGCATAACGCCGGAAATAAACATCCCACTTAGGGATCTGGTCCTCCCATACTGTAATGAACGTATGATTTCCGAACGCATTATCTTGCCAACTCTGCCAATTTTGTGAAGTATCCACAGGAATCCAGGGGCTATCAATGATGGAACCCTTAAAATCAACTCTCGTAAGATAGATATCAGCCGGTGGATAAGCGCCCGCAGCAAGAACCCCGGTGAGCCAATGTAGAGAATCTCCAGAAACAACCTCTGGTATCCACATCGACCAACTTCCTCGTAGGTCGTGTTTTTCACCGAACGGAATCCCGTCAGGATTAACCCAGACCGAGGAAAAGTCATTCAATTGCCAGCTCCAAACTATATACGAATTTGTGCCGTCAAAATCAATCACTGGCATCGTTGCATTTTGATAACCAATATTAATCCCACCAGGGTCAAGAATTACGCCTTGCGGTGTAATCCTAGAACAATATGTTCCCTTGAGAGGATAACCCCAGGATTGCCAGGCAATCCAGAAATACCCATCACTATATGAAACTCCTGGCGATCCTGCTTTATGACAGATATTTTTTTCCCATATTACTCTTCCACTCGTATCTACAATCGCAGCCCTAACAGTCCCTGCACCCCATGTCACAAGATAAACACCGCCTCCATAAGCCACTCTAACATTGCCATTCCCGTTGTTTGAGATAATAAAACCACCTGTATCAATTACAACTCCATCAGAGTTGATACGTGCTCCATAAATTGTATAGTTTCTATACCAAACTACAAAATAATTTCTTCCATCAAAACAAATTTCCGGATGGTCAGCCCCGGTCACTGAAGAAATCAGGAAGGGTGATGGATGAAGAATTGTGCCATCAGGCGCGATCCGTGTCCCAACGAACCCGGGAAGCGTATAATCATACCATACTGCCATAAAATTTGTGCCGTCAAACTCAACCCGTGGGTAGCGTTGGACCCCTGGTGGATTCGTAAAATAGTAAGAGGTATCAATAAGAAATTCATTAAGGTTAAAAATTCGGGTTTGCTCATTACTTGCTATCCCGTATGAGCCGTGACGCAACCCATAGGACTCCAAGTGGTGATAAAAAAAATGACGCTGGGTGCCTTAATGCTTCAATTGTCAAAGATGAACTCTCAGCGAACATTAAGAAACACCCAAGAGAAATGCAAACGAAAAACCGATATAGCATAGTGCCTCCTATCACGATGATAATATATTTCAAAATGTGTTCATTATCATTCTCTTTGGGCATTAAAAACACTCAATTTTTCAACAGATTTGCCATCCCTACCAGATGCTTGACAGATTCAATTCAATTATTTATAATGTTTCCGCAATGGCTATAACAAATGAATTTAGGATTAAAGCAATAAAATACTACCTTTCTACTAATAAATCGCTGAGGGTTGTTGCTCGCGAGTTCGGTATTAATTTTATAAGCCTTTATCACTGGATCAAGAGATACAAAAAAGGTGGTGAAGATAACCTAACTGACCGTCCAGGACCGCGCCGACCCTGGAACCGCTGTAACAGAACAATAGAAAGTATGGTTGTTAAGACAAGGGAGCAAAAACCAGGGCTCAGTATCCGTGAACTACACAATTCATTAAAATCACGAGGGATACATATCTCACCAAAAGCAATCTGGAATATTTTAAACCGCTATGGACTTACTGAGGGTGCGAAAAACAAGACGACGATTTCATTTGACATTCGTCTATACCCGGCAACTCCTGAAATAAAGGTAAAACTTGGGTCTGCGAAAGAATTGCTTGACATAAATAAAATCAGAGAGGCAGCGCGCATTATCAATAGTCTTTCAATATGCCCGGATATAGATATCCTCAATAAAATGCCTGATGAATACTTGTCATTAAAAAGACAAGCCGAAAAATTTCCCCATCTGTTTGGGGTAATACCGTTTACTGATTATTACCATAGGATGCATCAGTTAAGAAAAAAACTTGAGAGACACAAGATGTATTATTCCGCAACCCGAATCGGTATTGAAGAGATTCTTGCATTACAATGGATGGGTAGACCACAAACCATGCTTTCATTAATATCCCATCTTGAACAAAAGATAAAAGGAAAAGGAGCAAATTCTTTAAAGATAACACTGGCATTACTTAAAGGAATGGCTTATGCAAGTTTGTTTAAAATCAGAAATGCGAAAAGTAATGTGGCGAAATTTAGTGTAAAAAAATTCACCCGTTTTCCTTTCTTGTGTATAGATCTTACAACTTTTTACGCATCTATTGGAGAAATTAAAAAAGCTATATTATCGGCTCATATGAGTTTAAGATATATACCTGAAAAAAGTAAAGAAATCATATATGAATATCTCAGTTATTTATATTCCCTGGCAGGAGAATATTCAAATTCACTAAAATATCTGAAGATGATTGGGCAGAAAAACACCAGATTGGGGTTGAATATTCTTCTTGCCAAAGCCCAATATTTATTGATTCAGGGATTATATGACGAAACTTTAAAACTTGGAGATACGATTCTAATGGAGGCTAAAAAGGAACAAGTTATGCCGCAAATACACGCTGTTTCCCTAATCCAAGCAGCGGTCTTCTCAGCATTGGGCAAAGATGAAGAGGCACACAATTTGATCGCAAAATATATACCGCCATTAAAAAAATATAAAATGCACCGGGACATTGCGCTACGGTATGCACTGCGGAAGAGAAAAATCAATCCTAAAGATTTACAATTTCCACCTATTCGGCTCATATTCCTGCTGAAAAAAACAACAGCGTCTATGAAGGAAAGCAACTACAGAAAGGCATATGATTATGCCTTTAGAAAGGGATTGTTAGGAATTCTTCATCGATTTATTTTCTTTTTCCCTCAATGCATAAACTTATTTTTGGAAAAAGGAGAAAAACCAAGATTGCCCCAGGGATTGTTAAGGGCGCCAATTTTTAATAAAGAAATCCCGGTTTATCACATTAAGTTTCTCGGTTCACTGGTTGTGTATAAAAATCAAGAATATCTAAAAACAAGGTTGAAGCCCAAAGACACTGCGTTTTTATTGTATCTGTGCCAGAAGGCGATGGAGCCGAAGAGGTCGGTAAATTTGGATGAGGTCTATGCCAATTTCTGGCCTAATAGTGAAAAGGCATCGCGCAATTTTTCCCATTTATTGGTGCGGATAAAAAAGGCATTAAAGATACCAGGCCATCTTTTGACTGTTTCCAGAAGTTATAGCGAAAATTCTCTAATAAACGAAGGGATTTATTTTGCTACGGACTACCAGGAATTTGAACAAGCACTTGCCCGGGCAAAGGCGCTACAGCGGGCAGGCGAATGGGGATTTGCCCGTAGAGAATATCTGCAGGCATTTAAACTATTCCGTGGTGAGCCGTTCAAGAAGAACTTTGATGACTGGTCGGTGAATTTTCGATTTAAGATTTTGACCGAACTTGAGACTGAGGCAATAAATTTTGCCAAGAGTTGTATTGAACATTATAACAGAAATAATGCCCGAAGAATCCTGCAAAAAACTTTAAAGATAATCCCGGATTCAGAAGAAATAAAAAAATGTTTGGAGACCTTATCCACAAAACTCAATTGACAAATAG
>JBNAVN010000087.1:0-7134 GCA_049700315.1 bacterium | reverse complement strand
GGACAGACAAAGGAAATACCATAATCCAATGTCGTATCATAGAGAATTACCGCAGGTAAAACACACCCATTCTTCCTGTATGTGATAACCTTATATAAACTGTCTCCAATCTTGTATGGCGCATTCTCATCAGTCCAGAATATATAATTCATTTTATCCAGCAATGGTAATGAAAAATCAAGACGCAATGCCCGGTCATTAGCAGGGGTCACATTCTTAAGCCAGACCTCATTATCCCATCGCAATGCGAGCGTATCCATTGTATAATCTACCAATGCTTTATGATATGGGAAATTAACTTCAAAAATAACCCGCACCCGGTCTGAACTTATACTTGTATCAATATGCGTCACATTCCCATTTATGTTCTGCTGGTATTGATAATTTATTAGTGTATCACGAAATATTATCTGCCCAGGCTCATTGACGGTTAATAAATTGCTATGCCCCTTAACAGTCAAATTCCGAATCACACCGTTTTGTCGCTTAAATACCACCTCCATCTGAATATTACGCAGAATGATTATTGTATCATTACTATAGTATTCCACATGCACAAGCTCCACATCACCCATATTTACCGGTGTGCCTTTATAGGCAATGGTTTGATTTTTGAGATAAGAATCATATTCAAAATGGACATCATACTTGCCCCATGGAAGTGCACCCGCATAATTCAGAGTAAAATACCCATTTCCATACAGCGGATGATGAAAACTTACCGTATCAAGCACAATACTTGTATCATTCTGATAAACCGCCCTGATATGAACCCCATTGGTCCTTACACCTTCTACTTTTGTAAAACCATAACAGAGTGTTGCCGCCTGGATAGAGTGCATTGTACCGAGGCAAAACAATACTACAAATAAAGATACAGTTTTCATGCTTTCCTCCTTACCTTAGTCTTAAAAATCAAGATACATCAGGGGGATGCCCCCTGAAACCCCCATCCCTCACCCTCCCCTCTCCCTTTTAAGGAAGAGGACAAAGGTGAGAGTTATTAAAAGGCTATGCACCACCTTTAGCATACCACCAAGTCCTGATGTATCTTGTGGCCGTTTATTTTCTATAATGAAAAATTTCATTATAAAGTATTGGAATTTTTCAAATTCCAATACTGAAATTTATCTTAACTTAATGACCTTCTGGATGACAGATGTCCTGCCAAATTCCAATCTACAGAAGTAAACGCCCTGGGAAAGTACCCGACCATCGGTATCGGTCCCATCCCAGATGATTTTGTCTGATCGTCTTATTCCGCCATGCAGCGTGGCGGACTCATAGTCCCATTGTCTCACTAATCTTCCTGTAATATCATATATTGCAAGGCTGAAGCCTTGCCCTACATTGCCGTTTGGGATTTGGAATTTAATCGTTACACGATTAAAGAATGGATTCGGATAAGTTAAAAGTTGTGGTATGAAAGGTAATTCGTGGGTAAGTCCACTTTCTTCTATCCCGGCTACATTCCCATCCTGGTCGGTTTTGATGAGATAAACATTTGCTCCTCCAATCCAGTCTGTATATCCCGCAATTATATAACCGCCATCCATTGTTTGTTTCACCGAATTACCATATGCCCATGCATCTGGAAGCATTGCCCTATATTCCTTGAACCACAAGGTATCCCCGATGGAATCTGTCTTTAAGAGAAAAACACTTTCAAGAGACTCCTGACCTACGCAGTATTTTCCTGTTGCAATATAACCACCGTCGGTGGTTTGTTGTCCAGAAAAACCCCGTAATCCACCATCGGGTCCCACGTAGGTCCTTGCCCAAAGAGTATCTCCAAGAGAATTGGTTCTTAATAAAAAGAGCCTCAGAAATAATGGTCCCCATCCGATAACGATATAACCTCCATCAAAAGTTTGTTGCACAGAATGAACCAAATTGAACTGATAGGCATATTGTTTAGTCCAGAGTGTATCGCCCAGCGGATCTGTTTTTATCAAAACCACCTGCCCGCCATCCAAGGTAGAAGACCCCGCAACAATATAACCCCCATCAGAAGTCTGCTGCACCGCCATTCCCACAGAATATACGGTATCACTATAATAAATCTTATTCCACTCCACATTTCCTAAAGAATCAGTTTTGATAAGATAAATAGGATCGAAAGCCCAGTTGAAGCCACTACCGCCTACGATAACATACCCTTTATCCTGCGTTATATCCACTGCATAGCCAACCTCATTGCCAGGACCACCATAGGTTTTTGTCCACAGTGTATCACCAATAGAGTCAGTCTTAATGAGATAAATTTGAAGACTATCACCAAAAGAATCGGTAAATCCTGTAATAATAAAACCGCTATCAGCAGTCTGCCGAACACACATCCCCCAGTCGCGCCCACCTCCCCCATAAGTCCTGGTCCAGATGGTATCACCCCAAGGATCGACCCTGATAAGATATATTTGTGCACCATTACCAAAAGAATGTGTACGCCCAGTAACGATATATCCGCCATCTGTGGTCTGGTCAACCGAGTAAGCCTCATCATAACTTGCTCCCCCATATACTCTGCGCCATGTTATCTGCGAAAAACCTGTGCCAGTGAAAAACAATAGAATCAACACAAAGAGCACAGGCCTGAGTAAACAAAAATCTTTTTGTTTTGCACACATTTTAAACCTCCTTTTCAATTCATTGCGCAAACAAATTTTTCTCCAAAGCCTTATAATAATATTAATCAAAATTTCTGATTCGTCAAGTTAAAATCCTCCGTCCTTTTGCAAAACCATAGCCGAGCGATTCTGCTTGGGCAGACTGCACCGCACCGAGCCAAAACAATACTACAACGAATAATGACAAGGTTTTCATACTATCTTCCTTGAACATATATCAAATCCCTAAACACCTAAATACCTAAAAAGATGTAGGGCAAAACTTTAGGTTTGCTTTACCTCCTGAAAGGCTGAAGCCTTGCCCTACATTTTCTTAATGGACGGAGTTCGGCGGATAAATCCGACCGATACAAAATCCCTATCAAGAGTAATTGGTAAGTTTTTCCTAAAAAATAATGTCTCGCGATCTAAAAGAGTAAGAAATAGAAAATTTGTAGCGTCCAACTTCAGTTGGACGATGATTTTTATTCGTCCAGTGAAAACTGGATGCTACAATTTTGGGAAAAACTTACCATTTACTATCAAGCAAGGGATATAAGGGATGGTAAAGGGGAATCAAGGGGGAAAAACCCTTTTTCACCCTTCTTTAAAGATCGTTTCTCGTTATACGGTCTCGCTGCCCGTCTTGTTTTACGGTTTCGTTAATTGTGGTTTTTTCTTTACTTTAAAAGTATCACCTTTTCAGTCTGCCAGTAGTCCCCTGCTTCCAGTTGC
Source organism: bacterium (assembly GCA_049700315.1). Taxonomy (GTDB): domain Bacteria; phylum Hydrothermota; class Tepidihabitantia; order SM23-42; family JAOAFX01; genus JAOAFX01. The sequence continues at coordinate 3,793 of JBNAVN010000087.1, read as the reverse complement.
ACAAAATAGACACCAGATGGCAATCTGCGACCTAAATCATCATCACCATCCCAAATAATTGTCGATTGGTAGTTAGTTAAATGGTTAAATGATTTCACTAATCTGCCGGTTGCATTGTAGATTTTTACGGATAGCGGATTGCAGATAGCGGATGGCGGTTCATCTCTTATCTGCTTTCTCCTATCTCCTATCTGCCATCCGATTGTAAGGTGATTATTAAATGGATTCGGATAAACGCAAATATAAGGTGTGTCTATTAAATACGAATGAGAAAGAGATTCTTTTATCCCACCTATACCATATTCATCTGTTTTTATAAGATATACTTGCACACCATTTCCAAAAGAACTACTGTATCCTGCAATTATATAACCGCCATCAGTAGTTTGTTGAACTGAGTTCGCAAGATCCTCACCACCAAGGCCAAAAACATTTTCCCAAAGAATTTCAAACAAAGAGTCAGTCTTTATTAAATAAACCTGTGTTCTATTTCCAAAGGCGTCGCTAAATCCAACGAGTATATAACCACTGTCTGCTGTCTGCTTGATGCAAGTGCCGGCACTATAGGAATAAAGTGTTCCGGGTCCATAGCAGTGGAATATAGGATTATTTCCTGCAGAATCAGTTTTAATGGTTAACATTGTAATTATATGCATTGACAGCTGGCATGTACCGGCAATTACATAACCACCATCAATAGTCTGTTCAACATGTTTTCCTACATCATCTATACCATACATATACCACCGTGTCCAGAGCGTATCACCTAAAGAATCGGTTTTAACAAGATAAACCCCATTGCTCTTATATCCAGTAACGATGTAACCATTATCGCTGGTTTGCTGGACAGACCATCCTTCATAACCACCATAGGTCTTAGTCCAGAGGCTATCACCATCAGCATCCGTCTTAATCAGATAAACGCCACCATTCTGCGTAGTACCTGCAATTATATAACCTCCATCAGTAGTTTGTTGAACCGCCCATCCAAACTCGTAAGATGGACCTCCGTAAGTTCTTGTCCATAAAGTATCACCTAAGGAATCTGTTTTTATTAGATATACTTGATAGTTTTCTCCAAAAGATGTTGTAGTTCCTACAACTATATATCCACTATCCGATGTCTGCTGGACACAATAACCAATATCCCAATCTGCTCCGCCGTAAGTTTTTGTCCAGATAGTATCACCAAGTGAATCAATTTTTAGCAGATATACCTGTGTACCATTGCCAAAGGATGTGGTTGAACCAACGGTTATATAGCCATTATCATAGGTTTGTTTTACACAATATCCATCATCATTTCCTTCTCCACCATAAATTCCCAGCCATTTCAATTGGGCAAAAACAATATTGATATAAATTATAATACCAATCAAGAAAGGTATAAAGTAAGACCTACTACTTTTTTTTTGAATTAATAACATTTGACTCCCCTCTTAAATTACTTTAGATGAGATTGGAAACCTTCAATTTATTTCGCTTACCTCTACCTATATTCGTTTATCCTTCAGCACCTTCACCCCTGGTAATTCTTTTCCCTCAAGATATTCAAGTGAAGCACCACCACCAGTTGAGACATGACTTATCTTTGATTTTAGATTGAATTTCTCTAATGCCGCAACTGTATCACCACCACCAACAATGGAGATTGCGCCTTTTTCAGCTGCATCAGCAATCGCCCTGGCAACCTCTTCAGTCCCCTTAGCAAAATCGTCAATTTCAAATACGCCCATTGGACCATTCCAGACGATGGTCTTTGCCGTTTGAATCAAATTTTTGATATCCTTGATTGAAGTTTCACCAATATCCACACCCATACCATCTGAAGGGATATCTGAAACAGATTTAGTCCCAATTTTTTCACCCTGTTTTAATTCCTTTGCAATTACCACATCTGTGGGCAAATACAATTTTGGATTTCCAAGTAGTGCCTTTGCCTCTGAGACAAAATCATCTTCACAGAGCGACCTGCCAATATTCAAACCCTTCGCCTTGTAGAATGTAAAACACATCCCACCACCAATTGCCAGATTATCAACCTTACCAAGGAGGTTTTTCAAAACACCTATCTTGGTTGAAACCTTTGCCCCACCGATGATTGCAAGTAATGGCCTCTGCGGGTTTTTCAATGCGGATTCAAGATATTTGAGTTCTTTTTCCATTAAAAATCCACAGGCAGGATTCTCAAAATGATGGGCAATTGCCTCAACCGATGCATGGGCACGGTGCGCAGCACCAAATGCATCATTCACATAAAATTCAGCAAGGGATGCAAGTTCTTTTGCAAAATTCGGGTCATTCTTCTCTTCTTCAGGATGGAATCTCAAATTTTCTAACAAAAGAGCATCACCAATCTTTAATCCATCAACAATCTTTTTCACTTCAGGACCCACACAATCGGGTGCAAATTTCACTTTTAGATTCAAAAGTTCACCCAATCTCTTTCCTACTGGTTTCAAACTCTGCTTCGGGTCAACTTTTCCTTTTGGTCTGCCCAGATGGCTTGCAATTATTGGTATACCATTATTATCAAGAATGTATTTTATTGTAGGAAGGGATTCTCTTATTCTTGTATCATCTGTGATATTCAGATTCTCATCAAGAGGAACATTAAAATCAACCCTTAAGAAGATTTTCTTACCTTTGATCGGTAAATCTTTCACCGATAGTTTTGGCATCATTCCCTCCCGATGATGTATTCAAGGAGGTCAATTATCCTCAATGAATATGCCCACTCATTATCATACCAGGCGAAGGTCTTCACGATATTACCTTGAGCCATAGTCAATGCCGGGTCAAAGATTGATGAATGCGGATTGCCAATGAAATCAACAGAAACAAGCGGTTCTTCACAATATTCAAGATATTTACCAAGTGATCCCTGTGATGCCTTTTTGAATGCCTGATTCACTTCTTCTTTTGTTGTTGCCTTTTCTACTTCACAAACAAAATCACAGATTGAAACATTTGCTGTCGGCACCCTTATTGCAACGCCATCAAGTTTACCCTTTAATTCAGGAAAAATCTCGCCAATAACCTTTGCTGCGCCAGTGGAAGTCGGAATCATTGATAAACCCGCTGCCCTTGCCCGACGCAGGTCTTTGTGCACCAAATCAAGTATGCGCTGGTCATTCGTATATGCATGAATTGTGGTGAGATAACCTTTTTTTAAAGTAAAATTCTCATGCAAAACCTTTACCATCGGTGCAAAACAATTAGTTGTGCAGGATGCATTTGATACCAGATTATCTTTTTTCGGGTCATATTTGTCTTCGTTTATACCCATCACAATCGTAGGAATCTTTGGCTCACCTTTTGCGGGTGCAGTAATCACGACCCGCTTTGCACCCGCTTTGAGATGGAGTTCACACTGAGACCTTTCTGTAAATTTTCCCGATGCCTCAATCACATAATCAATGCCCATGTCTTTCCAGGGCAATTTGGCCGGTTCTTTTTCTGATAGAACCCTATATTCTTTTCCATCAACAACAAAGGCATTGGTCTTTACTTCAACCTTTGCCTCAAATTTTCTATGGACAGAATCATATTTTAATAGATGCGCCAGCGTTGTTGCATCACTAATATCATTCAATGCAACAATATCAAACTTATTCCTTTTATAACCTGCTCTGAAAACGAGCCTGCCAATCCTTCCAAATCCATTTATTGCAACCTTTGGTTTCATCAAAACCTCCTTAGAAGATTATAGCCAAGAAAACCCTGAAGTCAAGGATGCAACTTATTAATTACGGTTTTTTTGTATTTAGCTATATTCATAATTTTTTAAATT
>JBNAVN010000086.1:0-7155 GCA_049700315.1 bacterium | reverse complement strand
CATCCAGGCCGCAGGATTGGTCGCAAGGCTAAAGCCTTGCCCTACATCCAGGCCGGAGCTGTTGACTGCAAGGCTTTCACCCCAATTACGTAGGAGCGGTTTCCTAACCGCGATAATAATTTTCAAGATACATCAGGGGGATGCTCCCTGATGTATCTTGTTTTTCTTTTTTCTATAATAAAAAGTTTTATTATCCAGTATAGGAACTTTTCAAATTACTATACTCAAACATACTCAGCCCTATATAATATTTTAAACACTTGTAATAAAAAGTCAAGGGGTAAGTGCAAACGTTAATAGCAGACGATTTAATTTGGTAGGATTTTACTTCAATGAAAGACAGTAGTCAGATGAAAGTTTAGAGAATGCCAAGTTTCTTATGTTTGGCAAGGATATTATCAGCGAGTATGTCCAGTGCCTTGAAATCGCTTTCCTTTGGATAGCCCTTGGCAATAACCGGGGTTATCAATTCTGCATCCAGGTTAGAAATCAATCCTTTGATTGTTTCTGGCATCCTGCCACCCCAGGAATAAGAACCAATGATTGAGACGAATTTTGTTTTAGGTCTAAGTGCATTACAGAGATAGGCTGCATATACCGCAGCAGGATGCGGGCCGGTAAGCACTGTTGGAGTTCCGATTACTACAGTTGCCGTATCAACGAGTGCCATTGCAAGTTCGCCAATGTCAGTTTTCGGCAAATTGAATGGTTTGATTGTAATGCCCCGTTTCATCACCGCATCAATAAAATATTCTGCCATTTTTTCAATGCTACCGTGCATTGAAACATAAGGGAATACGACTTCATTCTTTACACTGTCTGAAGTCCAATCTTTGTATGCATTTATTATAAATTCGGGTTTATTATAAACTGGTCCATGACTCGGTGCGATTATGTCAATCGGAAATTCTTTTAACCTTTCAAGATGTTTCTGGATGTTTTTTCTAAATGGCATCATAATCTCAGCATAATATCTTTTTGCTGATTCATATACCTTTGTTTCATCAATGGCATACAAATCACTTGTCGCAAGGTGTGAGCCGAAAAAATCACAGGGGAATAGAATTTTCTCTTCTTTTAGATAAGTGAGCATTGTTTCAGGCCAGTGGACCCAGGGTGCAATAATAAACTGAAGTGTGCGGTTTCCTAATGATACTGTTTCGTTATCCTGGACCTCAATTAACTTATCTTCAGGTATCAGTAACAAATCCATAAGCATCGTCTTACATTTCGGATTGGTCACAACTTTTGCCATTGGATATTCTTTCAGAACCCTCGTGATACCACCTGAATGGTCCTGCTCTGCATGATTTGATATCACATAATCAATCTTCTTGATACCGAGTTTTTTTAAGTTATCAATCAGTTCATTCTCTTTTGAAGGGTCAACTGCATCAATAAGTGCAGTCTTTTCGCTTCCGACAATTAAATAAGAATTATAACTCGTGCCATCAGGTAATGGTATCAACTCATCAAATAATCTTCTGTCCCAGTGGTTAGTACCCACTGTAAAAATTTTTTCTCTTATCTCTCTTATGTGCATATATCCTCCTTACTAAGAAAAATATCTAAAAGTCCAAAACGCCTAAATGCCTAAATTTTTTGGGTAAAGATTACTTTTCTTCAATATAGGTTGTTGCTGTTTTTGGAACTTTTAGTTTCAATTCTTTGTGGTAATAATCATAAGTTAGAGGTTCAACATTTTCATTGATTACTTCAGCATCCACAACCTTACCAATGAATAGGGTATGAGTTCCGCAATCAATTGAACTAATAACTTCACATTCTATGTAGCCAATTGTATTATCAAGTATCAGGGGTGCACCTGTTTTTCCTGACTTATAATTGACACCCTTGAATTTATCTATTTCACGACCTGATTTGAATCCGAATTGACCGATGAATTTAGGAGGTGTATCTTTTTTAAGTATTGCTACAGAAAAAACCTTACTCTCTTTAATGTATTCATTGGTGAGATTTTGATTGTTTATTGAAACTCCAATTTGAGGTGGCTCAGCAGTTATCTGAAAAACGGTGTTTGTAATCTGTCCATTTATTTTATCGCCCTTTTTTGAACTCACTATGTAAATACCATAAGAAACCTTGTGCAGTGTTTTTATATTCATAAGATTTCTTCCAGTTTATCGGTAATTTCTTTTTTGGGAACTACTCCAACAAATTCTCCCACAACCTTCCCATTTTTGAATATTTTAATATTAGGTATGGACAAAATATTGTATTCTGCAGTCTTTTTTGGATTATCATCAACATTTATCTTGGCAACTTTTATTTTTCCCTCATATTCATCTGCAATCTCATCAATAACCGGTGCAATCATTCTGCAGGGTCCACACCATGGTGCCCAGAAATCAATCAGGACCGGCAATTCAGATTTTTTGACTTCCTGGTCAAAAGTATCATCGGTTATATGTTTTACACCCACATTACCTCCTGTATTGGTTAAATGACAATTGGTTAAAAGATTAAATTAGGAAAATTTTGTTTAACCAATTACCATTTAACAACCCAGCCAATCTAAAATACCTGTTCAACTGCCTTCACTTCTGGTATTGCATCTTTTAATCGTTTTTCAATTGCCATTTTCAGGGTGAGCATGCTCATTGGACAACCACCGCAGGCACCAGTCAATCTAACTTTGACTATGCCTTCATTGCTGACTTCAACCAGTTCCACATCACCACCGTCCATTTGCAGATTTGGCCTGATCTCTGCAAGGATTTTTTCAACCTTTTCTTTCATTCATACCCCCTTTAAGGTTAAGTTCTAAATACACATTACAAAAAAAATATTAGTTCCTAAAAGTTTAGATGACCAATATGGCATTAATGTTTATTCCTTACTTATTTTAAGAATAGCCATAAATCACATAATGTCAAGATGCAGATATTCTTACGGTTGTAAAACCATCAAGGTGCTTTGCCAGATTAGACTTGATTTTTTCTGCAATTATTATATAATTGGAAGTACAAAGGGGTGCTTATGAAAATAAAATTTTTAGGGCATGCAGCATTTCTAATCACTTCTGACAAAGGATTGAAGATAATAACTGATCCGTATAAACCTGGTTGTTATGGTGGAGGTATAAAATACAATCCAATCACAGAACAGGCAGATATTGTAACAATTTCTCACGAGCATGATGACCACAATGAGACAAAGATAATGGGTAATCCAGTGTTTGTTCGTGAATCTGGCAAGAAAGAGGTTAAAGGCATAAGTATTTCCGGATATGAGGTTTATCACGATAAGAGCGCAGGCAAAGAAAGGGGCAAGGATATTATCTTCAATATGGAAATTGATGGAATAAATGTTGTTCATCTTGGTGACCTCGGACATATCTTAAGCAAATCCGATGCTGATAAGATTGGCAAAGTGGATATTCTCTTGATCCCGGTGGGTGGTTATTTTACAATTGATTCAAAGGAAGCACAGGAAATAATAGGTCTTCTGAAACCCAGCGTGGTTATACCAATGCATTTCAAGACTTCAAAGTGCGATTTCCCGATTGCACCGGTAGAAGAGTTTACTAAAAGCAAAGAAATAAAGGCGGTTGATGGTGAATTGGAGATAAAAAAAGAAGAACTTCCTGGAAAGACAACGATTTATTTACTAACACCAACAAAATAGCCTAAGGGGGTAAAATGAGAGAGGTTGAATATAATACAATCGTAGAAACAGTTGCACGATTGTGTAAAGAGGCTAATTATTTTTTAGGCGAAGATGTATACAGTGCCTTAAAAAATGGGCTGGAGAAAGAAGAATCACCGGTTGGTAAGGATATTTTCAGACAATTATTAACAAATGCCGATATTGCCCGTAATGAGCAAATCCCAATTTGTCAGGACACAGGATTTGCTGTAATATTTCTTGAGCATGGCGCTGATGTCCGGGTAAAGGGAGATATTAATCAGGCAATCAGTGAAGGTGTTGCAAAAGGTTATACTGAAGGTTATCTACGGAAGTCAATTCTTTCTGATCCGATAAAAGGCAAAAATACAAATGACAACACTCCGCCAATAATCCATACGACAATTGTCTCTGGAGACAAGATAAAAATTACAGTTGCACCCAAGGGTGGTGGCAGTGAGAATATGAGTACGGTCAAAATGATGACGCCTGCCGCGGGTATTGAAGGGGTTAAAAAATTTGTTGTTGATTGGGTTATACAGGCAAGTTCAAATCCCTGCCCGCCAATTGTTGTGGGTATCGGTATCGGTGGCAATTTTGAATATGTTGCATATCTTGCAAAAAAGGCACTTTTGCGAAACATTGGTGAAAGGCATCCTGATCCATTTTATGCAGATGTGGAAAGAGAATTGCTGGAAAAAATCAATAAGACCGGAGTTGGTCCAATGGGACTTGGTGGAAGGATTACCTGTCTTGATGTCTTTGTTGAAGTCTATCCCAGACATATCGCTTCTTTCCCTACTGCAATCAATATAAACTGTCATGCAGCAAGACACAAGAGTGCAATTATTTAAGCATATAAGTTGGAAGTAAGAAGTGGGAAGTGAAAAATAATAGAGAATTGAGGAAGCGATTATACGACTTTGCATTGAGAATAGTCAAATTTGTGCAGTTGTTACCTAAAAACTGGGTTGCGTTGGAAATAGGAAGACAGGTGCTGAGGTCTGGGACATCTGTAGATGCTAATTATGAGGAAGCGTGTGGTGCATTTAGTAGGAGTGACTTTGTATATAAACTAAATACATCATTTAAGGAAGCAAAAGAAAGCAACTACTGGTTAAGATTGTTATATGATTCCAAGATTGTGACAAATGGGGAAATAAGATACTTACTACGCGAATCAGAAGAAATCAGAAACATACTCGGAAAAGGAGTAAAAACGGCAAGGACAGATAAAAAATGATAAATTTTTTTACTTCTCACTTTTTAGTTTTAACTTCTCACTTCCTACTTATTGAGTTATTATGGTTCAATTTAAGGAGGTAAAATGTCAGAACCAATCAGATTGAAAACTCCTCTTTCAGATGAGGATGTACTGAAATTGAAAATAGGTGATAGTGTTTTAATCACCGGGAAAATTTATACTGCAAGGGATGCAGCACACAAAAGGCTTTTTGAACTTGCAGAAAAAGGTGAACCCCTGCCTATTGATCTAAAAGGAAAGGTGGTCTATTATGCTGGTCCAGCACCAGCAAAACCGGGTTATGTTATTGGACCTGCAGGTCCAACAACTTCAGGAAGATGCGACCCTTATACGCCGAAAATGTTAGAGATTGGTTTGAAAGGAATGATAGGTAAGGGTGTGCGGTCAAAAGAAGTGCGGGATGCAATGCAGAAATACAAGGCAGTCTATTTTGCAGCGACCGGTGGTGCAGCAGCACTGATTGCGAAAAATATAAAATCCGTGAAGATTGTTGCCTATGAGGAACTCGGCGCTGAGGCAATAAGGGAACTTGAGGTTGAAGACTTTCCGCTGATAGTCGCAAATGATGCATTCGGCGGTGACTTGTATGAAGAAGGTATGAAGAAATACCGGAGAGAATAGTCGTCGGGTTGGGTTTGGAATGAGGAAGAGTCCACCATGCATCCGCCAAGTTGCGTGGCGGATGGCGGATAAAAAGTAGGTGAAGGGAGGTTATAATGCCTACTCTCAAGAGAATATGGTTGATTTTGCTTGGTGTGTTAGTTTTATCCTGTGGACCACAGGAGAATGTGATAAAAATCGGTCTTGTAGCACCTTTAACCGGGGATGTGAAGACCTTTGGTGAGTCAACAAAAAATGGTTATTTGCTGGCAATTGAAGAAGTGAATGCCCAGGGTGGAATAAATGGCAAACAGATAAAAACCTTTATTCAGGATGACAAGAATGATCCCACTGAGGCGCAAAATGCCGGAAGCAAACTGATCAATCAGGATGGTGTAAAATTGATAATTGGTTCAGTTTCTTCAAAATGTTCAATACCATTAGCACAGGTGTGTCAGGATGCAAGTATTGTTATGATTACTCCGACTTCAACCAATCCAAAAGTGACAATCAGGGATGATGGTTCACGCAAAGATTTCATATTCAGAGCGTGTTTTATAGACCCGTTTCAGGGAAGGGTCGCAGCAAAATTTGCCCTTGAAAATCTAAAGGCAAAGACGACCGCAATTCTTTATGATGTGGGAAATGATTATGTGAAGGGGCTTGCGGAATTTTATCGTGATAATTTTACCCAGGGTGGTGGACAGGTATTGGTTTATGAATCATATCAAAAAGATGATACAGATTTTTCTGCTTTACTGACAAAGGTTAAACAGGCAAATCCTGATATACTCTACATTCCAGATTATTACAACAAAGTCGGTCTGATCGCAAAACAGGCAAGACAGCTGGGAGTAAAATCAATTCTTATGGGTGGAGATGGCTGGGATTCGCCAGAGATGCTGAAGATTGCTGGTGATGCAATTGCGGGTGGCTATTTCACAAATCACTATTCTCCAGATGACCCGAGACCTGAAGTGCAGGAATGGGTTAAGAAATACCTTGCAAAATATGGCTCAAGTCCGGATGCCCTGGCAACACTTGGTTATGATGCAACCTGTTTATTGCTTGAGGCAATAAAAAACGCAAATTCTGATAATCCAATAAAGGTGAAAGAAGCACTGCAGAGAACAAGGGATTTCAAGGGAGTATCCGGCGAAATTACTTTTGATGATTATGGTAATCCTGTTAAAAAACTGACAATTCTGCGATACACAAAGACAGGTCAGGAGTTCATCGTCAGAATTACGCCTGAATGACACAGCCCAAATTCCGAATGGTTATTATCATTAATGCAGTTTTTTCTCAGACATTAACTAAATAGCCTTAATTTATCTGTTAAACAAATTCCAATACTCAAGATTTGACTGATACAAAACATCGTGTTTACCGATACCTATGAGTGCAGCGTCTTCAAGATAAACAATTTTATCAGTAGTGGTGACATTGTATAACCTATGGGTTATTATAAGGTCTTTTCATTATGGAATGCAACACTTAAATCCTCAATGTGGGCAAAGAGTTTTAACTGAACCTTTATTATCGCCTTGCTACGAAACAAGAACAGGAGTATTTCGTTTAAGAAACCAGAGAAAATCTTGAAAACCATCAATAACAGTAATCCAAAAACAATAACATTTAGT
>JBNAVN010000085.1:0-7793 GCA_049700315.1 bacterium | reverse complement strand
AAAAATCAATAGTTCTGGACCTAGTGAGAAAATTGGGCTAAAATCTAGGTAATTTAATATAGTGTGAGACGCTCTTTCAAATATTCTGGTGAAATTTTACCCTCCGCGACAAGTTTACGCTTTGCCTGCTCCATATCCTGCATACCAAATTGACGTCCGGTCTGAATAATGGATTCAATCTGATAGACTTTCTGCTCACGAATCAAATTGCGCACGGCCTGGGTCGCAATCAAGATTTCAAAGGCAGCAACACGACCGGGCTGGTCTTTGCGCGGATAGAGTTTTTGAGCAATCACACCCTGGAGGGACTCTGAGAGCTGAACCCGAATCTGATCCTGCTGGGTTGTTGGGAAAACATCAATCACCCGGGTAATGGTTTTGGATGCACTTGAGGTATGCAATGTTGCAAAAACGAGATGACCGGTTTCAGCGGCAGTAAGTGCCAGACCAATGGTTTCTAAATCACGCATTTCACCAACAAGTATATAATCAGGATCCTCACGTAATGCACTTCTTAATGCACGGGCAAATGAATTAGTATCCGCACCAACCTCCCGTTGGTTTACTACACAATTCTTTGAACTGTGAATATATTCAATTGGATCTTCAATTGTGATAATGTGTCCGTCCTTACTTGTATTTATATAATCAATCATCGCTGCAAGGGTTGTTGATTTACCACTTCCGGTTGGTCCGGTAACCAAAATCAATCCATAATCAAGGTCAATCATTTCCTGAATTACCCTTGGTAAACCAAGTTCATCCATTCTTGGAATCTTTTCAGGTATTATTCTGAACACGCCACCGAGCCCCTGCCTTTGGTGAAAAATGTTCACCCGAAATCTACCGATGTCGGATAAGTGAAGAGAAAAATCAAGTTCTTTTTCATTGGCTAATTCTTTTGTCTGCTCTTCACTTAGAATACTCAATACCAATTTCCGAATGTTTTCTGCTGAAGCAATATCATTATTTATCCTGTTCATTGAGCCATTGATTCGAACCATAATCGGTGAACCGGCACTGAGATGCAAATCACTGGCTTTCTTTTCAATAGCAAATTTTAACAATTTTTTCATTTCGTCCATAAAAACCTATGTTTCTTCCTTGTTTCTAAAATCCTCAAGTTTGATAATCACCTGAGCACACGCTTTCTTAACAGTTGTCTTACCGTCTTTGTCCGTGATGCTAACCGTTGCCTGACCATCAGCAATCTCAATCTTGATTGTTTCTTTTGATTGAACCGATAAAATAGCATCTTCAGTCTGCTGCACCAAGTAGAACTTGTCTAATAATTGATTGATTCTTTCCGGGTTTGCACAAGAAATGACCACATCTTTTTTTGTGTAATGCTTTAATTGTTCAATCCCTGTCTTATCTGTCGGATCGCCAGTGGCTACATAGATTTTGTCAACGGTCTCATAAAGCGGGAGCAAGCAGTTATCATATAAGAGTTTCTCCGGGAATGAATTTATTAAATTGCTGTCAAGCATTTCCGGACGAATTTCAATAAAGGGCATTGATGCCTGTTCACTTAGTATCCAGACTAATTCACTCAAAGATATATAACCCAATTCAATCAGTATCTCGCCCAGTCTCTTGTTTTTTTCCTTCTGGATGTCCAATGCCTTTTTCAGTTGGTCTTCATTGATAAGGCCACTCTTAACCAACAGCTCGCCAACCCGTGAACCCAATTTATACTCCAATCAATTCAAAAATCTTTGCCTTTAACCCTGGCAGATCAATGGGCTTTGTGATAAATGCAGCAACATCTGAAGTTTTTATTACAACATCATCTTCCATTAAGCGATATGCAGAGCAGACGATTATCGGAATTTCTTTATTACGTTCTCTGATCCGTTCAATTGCCTCAAGCCCATGAGTTCCAGGCATTTTGATATCAATAATTAGCAGGTCAAAATTGCTCTTGGTGACCATTTTTATTGCTTCACGTCCATTGTCAGTCTGAAACACATCATAGTCCTCTTTCAGCGTTTCAGTGAGTAACAATCTTATGGGTTCCTCATCATCACATATCAAAATTTTCTTTTTCATACTGTACCTCCAGTGTTTTCTTGATATTTGTGTAAATATACAAAGCAAGTTGTGCCCTTACCCAGTTCGCTCTTAATTTCTATCTTACCATTATGGTCATCAACTATCTTCTGCACTATTGCCAGACCCAAACCTGTCCCTCTTTGTTTGGTTGTAAAAAATGGTGTAAATAGATTTTTCAAATCCTTCTCAGCGATGCCTTTGCCATTATCAATGATTTCCGTTAATATCCAGGAATTTTTCTCGTGAAAATTTATCTTAAGCAAACCATTTTCATCCATCGCCTCCACTGCATTATTAATGAGATTGACAAATAATCTGCGCAAAGATTCTTCCTCACCTTTGACCAAAACCTGGTCCTGAAAGTTTATCACGACCTTGACTCTTACATCCCGGATAATTGATTCAATGAGTTCTTTTAAATCGACTTTTTGGAATTCAATTTTGCGCGCACGGGCAAAAGCGAGGATATCATTGATAATGTTGTTTATACGCATTGTGCCCTTCCGAATTTCTGCAACATAGGAACTCATTTTGTCACTATCTTTTACACTGCCCAACAATTGCGCAAATCCATCAATTGAGGTCAAAGGATTGCGGATCTCATGGGCAACCCAGCTTGCCATCTTACCCAGGTAGGTTAACCTTTCTGCGTGTTTCAATTGTGCTTCCAATCTTCTGACTTCAGAAAGGTCTTTGAATATCACAACACAACCTGAGGTCTCTCCGCTTAAGCCAGTGAGCAGGGTAATATTAAACCCTATTGGTATCCTTTCTTTTTCAGCATTCAATATCTCAACCTCATCACGGATAATTGATTTGCCTGTGCTCAGAGTCTGGTCAATCTTGTTCCAGAGTTGATCAATACCTTCAATACTTCTTATATCGTATCCCAGAAGGTTATCCTTATTGAAACCCAATACTCTTTCTGCCTCAGGGTTCAAGGTTGTGACTATTCCCTTCTCATTTACTGCAATTATACCTGAAGCAACACTGTTGATTATCTTTTCATTGTACAACCTGAGTTCTATTTCTTGCGCGGCGATTTTTTCTACCTGTTTTTTCAGTTCAACATTGAACCTTTCAAGTTCTTCTTTCTTTCTCAATTCCTTGCGGGTTGATTCTGCCCAATAACTGCTTGTGAGTGAAATGATAAATAGAAATGGTATGCGAATTAAAAATCTTGAATCCAATAATGAGATATCAGGGTTTGCCCGATATACAAACCAGGCATATATAATACTTGCCACAATTGCAATCGGGATACTACCACTCGTGCTTTGACCAACTGAGGCGATAAAGATTGCAAGAAAATAAATGAGATAGAAATCAGTCTCAACACCACCTGTAAAATAAACTGCTGCCGAGATAACAAGTATGTCAAACAAGAATATAGCAAATGAAACCTTTGGTCTTGCAATCAATTTTTCAGGCAATCTTATGAAAATAATATTTGAAACGAAGTAGATTAGACCGATTATGTAACCAGGTTCGCCAAAATGAAGCCCTTTCTTTGAGTAGGTCATAATCAGAATTGTAGATAGTATCAATACAAACCGTAATAACGATAGAATCCTTTTGTTCATTATCTCTCCTCTCAGATTATACACAAAAACTCCTTTGAATCAAGAGGGTATGAAGTCAATATCATTTTCATTTTTTCTCCAGTCAAAATAAATGCAAATCTTGTGCCTGAAAAATTTATGAAATCTCAATATATGTTTTTTGGAAATTGCCCTATTATTGAACGTTTGTCCATTTCTGAACAACTCTTATTGTTTGCATTTTTCTGTAAGCAATGGGCTAATCAAGTTTCAGAATGAAAACTGACCTACCCCAATATTGTTTTCCATCACCATAATACTCCATCAAAGGGTTGCAAAACTGCAGAGGAGCGAAGGCAGAATATCCTTGACAAATTATATTTTATATATACAATATGATTATGCATACAATACTTGTAATTGATGATGATGAGTCAGTAAGACATTTTCTAACCGCACTTTTTGAGGACCATAATTATTTGGTAAATACCGCATCAAATGGTATAGAAGGTCTGAAAAAATTCACAGAGACAAATCCTTTTGTTGTAATTCTCGACCAGGTTCTGCCAGGTATGCGGGGTATAGACCTTCTAAAAAAAATGAAAGAATATAATCCGGAAACCAATGTCATAATAATTACAGGCTACGGCGAGATAAAGGATGCAGTTAAGGCAATGGAATTGGGTGCCTTGAATTATCTTTTGAAACCCCTTGACGCCACTGAACTAAGAATTCTTGTTCAACAGGCACAGCAGAATTTTAAAATCAGACGCGAACGGGATTTCCATCGTGAAAAAATGACAGTTCTAGCAAAAGGCAGAATAACTTCAATTATCTTTAAATCAGAAGCAATGAAAGAAGTCTTCAGCCAGTGCCACAAGGTTGCCAGAACCGATTCAACAATTTTGCTTGAAGGTGAAAGTGGCACAGGCAAAGGACTTTTTGCGCTGTACCTTCATCAGATAAGCAATCGTTCAGATGGTCCATTCATTGATATTGATTGCACGACCATTCCTGAAAACCTTCTTGAATCAGAACTTTTTGGCTATGAGCCCGGTGCATTTACAGATGCAAAAAAAAGGAAAGAAGGGCTCATTGAACTCGCACATCAGGGAACCTTGTTTCTTGATGAAATCAGCAGTTTGCCATTGTTATTACAGGGTAAACTTTTAAAGGTGCTTGAACAAAAATCCTTTAGAAAACTGGGCGGGAAAAAAGAGATCCAGGTGGATGTGCGGATAATTGTTGCCACCAACACCAATCTTTTAGAACTAACAGAAAAAGGTCTTTTTAGAAAAGACCTGTATTTCAGAATCAGCACCTTTCCTATAAGACTGCCACCATTAAGAGACAGAAAAGAAGATATTATTCCTATTGCCTTGCATTTCTTTCAGGAAATCAAAAGAGAATATCATAAAGACATTGAAGGTATTGAACCTGAAGCACTTGAATCTCTGGTTAATTATAACTGGCCTGGCAATGTCCGGGAACTGAAGAATGCAATTGAAAAGGCAATCATAATTGCCCAGGGGAAAAGAATTCGTCCTGAAGATATTCACCTTGAAACTACAAACCAGACTCCCCAGATAATATACAAAACATCCTCTTATGAACAGGCATTGGCACAATTTGAAAAGGAAATGATTGATGAGGCACTAAAACATAGTAAAGGGAATCAAACAAAGGCAGCACAAAGGCTGGGGGTTTCAAGAAATTTTATAATTCGTTTAATGAAAAAACACCGAATAAATCCATTCAGGTACAAAGATTAAAATTTCTGTGGCAAATCAGGGTAGCAGGCCCTTCAGGCTTGAACCCTCAAGGGTAATAGTTTTGAGGTTGTGTTGCAACCCCTGTAGCGGTCGGATTTATCCGACAAAATAATTTAGAAATTGGGAAAAACTCATGCTATAAAAGAAACAGGGCTGGGCTGGCCCCTGCCCCGGAGACTTTACCCAGCCCCAATGGAGGAGTGTCTATGAAGGATCCCCCAAGTGATTCAAAAATATTTCAACGAGTTCAGGATCAAATTGCTTTCCAGAAAACTTTAATATCTCCTCTAATGCCTGTTCTTTTGTAAAACCGTTTCTATACGGTCTTTTTTCAGTCATTGCAGAATAGGCATCGCATATTGCAAGAATCCTTGCCTCAACAGGAATCGCATCGCCCATCAGCCCTTCAGGATAACCAGAACCATCCCACCGTTCATGATGATATTTGATCCAGTCCACAATCTCAGACAGATTTCTTACAGGTTTGATTATCTCAGCACTGTACAGTGGATGTCTTTTCATAATTACCCACTCTTCACTATTCAGTGGTCCTGGTTTCTGGAGAATCGGCTCAGGCACAGCAATTTTTCCCACATCATGTAATAACCCGGCAAATTCAATCAATACCAAATCTTTCTCAGATACAGCCAGCACTCGGGCAATATTCTGTGCCAAATTTGCAACCTTTAGTGAATGCCCTTTTGTACAGGGGTCCCGACTTTCAATTGCCTGGACCAGTGCAAGAACCGATTCAATATTCATTTCTTTAATCCTTTCTATGGTTTGGATTTTATCAAGGGCTATTACCACCTGTCTGCTCACACCTTCTATGAATTTTATATCTTTTTCTGGATAACCTTTTTTATTTGATAACAGAACCAGTGCTCCCAGTGAATTACTTTTCATATACAATGGAATACCAAGAAAACTTGAATAATTTTGGCTCTTTAAAAAAATAGAAAAATCTGAATCTTTTCTGGAATTTGGAACGATGACATTCTTTCTGTCTCTAATAATTTTCCATAAAATACCATTTTCTTTTTCCATTATATTTTTGTGAATCTTTTCGTTAAGGTTATAATCCTCATATAAATTGAACGAATTTTTAGCCTGGTCATAGGTATAAATTCCAAAGCCATCGCAATCAATCAATTCAATCATCGCCCTTTTTATACCCCCCATTATGCTTTTTGGAGTCAAGCCTGATAGTATGACACGGTCAATCTCCCATAGACCCTTTAACTGCTTTAACAATCTATTAAAGTCTTTATAAAGACTTGATGCACCGATTATGCTGAGAAAGATAAATAAACTTATTAAGAGGATGAGGAGTTCAGAAACTTCACTTTTAAAAAATCCGAATAGGTTTAAGAATCCTCTTAAGAGCATAAAAGAAAAAACGAGCAATATCAAAATCCCCACAAACTTGGGCATCTTTCTTATATAAATTAGAGCAATGACAAATCCAATAGCCTGAATAAATAGTGAAATAAGTAATATAATCCTATCCATCTATCCTATGATATGGGGATTGCCCACCGGGCAATCCCCATTTTTCAGCGACACTGTTTAATTCTCCCTGACAGGCTTTAATAATCTTTTATGCCAGCCAAGCTCCCTGATGCTCATTATCCCGTTGTAAAAAAGCCGAATCTTTGAACCGAATTCTGAATTGCCTGCATAGGGCAGGCGGAGCACGACCATTCTGTCATCCTTATACGCAATCTCACCCCTGTATTTTGAACCATCTATCATCTTTATTTCATATAAATGGAGTGGACCCATTTCAACCCCTTTTCTATAATCAAATTATCGGTGGTGGGGGTGGTTTGGGTACCGGTTCCCCAACTGTATCAGAATCTGCACAGACAACTCCAGGAGCAATAACATCTATTGCCCTGTCCACATAAGAATTATTATTCTTTCTGATGCTCAAGCCAAATATCGTGCCTAGCATAAGGATGATTAATATATATTTTGTAAATTTGCCTTTCATTTTTGACTCCTTTTACCCTTTATATATGCAAGAACCGTGCCTGATTATAAGTCTTGAAATTTCGGAAGAAACAAAAAATGAGGTGCAGGAAAAAGTGTCCTATTTTAGGACACTTTTTGCCATCCGAAAACTCAATGAAATTTCATTATTTTTTGGGGATGTTAGCGTCCGATTTTCGGACATGTCTATTGGTTACGCGACTAAAGTCGCTACTCCAGGATATTATGATAGGATTCTTATACAAACCTCAAGGTTTGTCCTGCACTTATTTGATTGAATATTTTCTCAGGTTTTCATAGAGTGTGCTGCGCGATATTCCGAGTATCTTTGCTGCTGATCTTTTATTCCCTTTAGCAATTTCCAATGCCTCAATTATTGCCTCTTTTTTTATCTCCTTTAATGGTACCTGCCCCTCCTTTTCCTTTTTAA
>JBNAVN010000084.1:0-7846 GCA_049700315.1 bacterium | reverse complement strand
TGCATTTGGATTTTTGTCAAAAATCTGCTCTGGTATGTCATCCCCATGAACAATGCGCGACCGTAGGTTATAAAAGTCTTTTATCCATTGACGCAGAATTTCTTGTGGTGCTTCATAATCATCTAATTGTAGGTATGAAATGAGTGCATTGCCTATTTTCTGTTGTGTCTCTTTTCTATCCGGCGAACCAAAATGGACATCAAGCAAGGATTCAAAAGCAGTTGAGAGAAATACAACATCTTCAGGTTTTGCTGCATATACTATACGAGCAAATAGCCCACCTTCATAAAGCTCACCCTTTGTAATCAGATTGAAATACTCAATTGCCCTTATTATTCTTTTTGCCCAGCGTGAATAATCTGAGCAGAACTTATTTTGTAAAATTTCACCAAAACACGCTAATAAACGTTCATCTAATTGGTCTAATTGCGCTGTGGCGTCATCGTACCGCCACCACCATAATCTCTGCCAATTTGCTCTATCTCTTAGCTTTTTAATATCTAATTTGTGGATATTTAAAAAACACGATAGGTCATTTATTACACTACCCCGGGCCCCAAGAAACTTGGGTAAATTACTCACAAAACAAATTATATTTACTGCATCAAAAATGAGATTATTTTTCTGTTCCCTTTTTAAAAAATATAAATCCATATCATTAAGAGAAACACAGGTTATATTTTCTAATGTAATAGAGACGCAGTTCGTTTTACCATTATCACGATGGCACAGATTATTCGTAATATTTATCTTACAATAATCATCAAAATCATCTTGTAATTCAGATGGGATAAAATTACTATATTTTGATGCTTTCCAGAATCTAACCGGACCAATATCAATATAATCTTGCTGGATCTGCACCTGGGGTAAAATTGCATAGAGACTATAATTTTTTATGGTTCATAGCGCTTCGCTTTTTCTATCCTTGGCTAATCGGTAATAACGACGCGTATAATATGTCCATGGCTTTGTAGAATCAAGGGCAGTTTTTTTACTTATTATTTTCCTGAACATTAATAATCGCCTAATAGTGCGTTCAGAAATATTAAGGTCTCGTGAAAAATGCCTATTAGGATAATTGAAAATGAATCCTGACTGTTCTGTAGTATACAAAAAATTATATAATTTATTTGCAATTTCCCAGTACATAAAAACCCTGCTTTTACTGTTTGCATTTTTGATTTCGGCAAATCTTTGTTTGCAAAAAGTTATAGTTTTGTCATACAATTTCTCAAGAAATTCTATCTTTGAGGGTAAATCATCTATCTTCTTATCTTTTAATAAATCACCTATTTGAACTTTAACAACATATTTGGTATTATTATTTATCTCCTTTCTTTCTATTTCAAAGTATATTTTTTCCATTATATCTTTCCCCAGTTTGTTAAAAACTTATTTAATATACTGATTTTATCCAAATCAGATGGTAATTCCTTAAGAAGTGCCATACCAACTGCGAGGATACAATGGTATGCTATCTGACCTGTCTTTTCTGCTGTCTTGAATGCAGGATGATATTTGTTGATTATCACCTTTTCTATGCCCTCTGTCCAACTTATCTCGTCTCTTGCTTCATCACTAACAAAACTTATGCTCGGGCCGAATTTTATTGACCTTGGCCTTTTCTCAATGGGTTGCGTAGTCCCTGGTTGTGATAAATTACCACCAACATCTGCACCCGAACTGGACTGCGATGGAAATTCAGATGGTCTTGGTTCTTGAACAGCAGGTATATCACAGGGCGGGGGTTGTTCAGGGAGTGTCTCTCCGGTTTCTGGTGATTCAAGCGCCGGTTTTAAGATTTCTTTAACCTGTTTTGCCCCAAAAAGGGTATGAAGCTCTGGGATATCACTAATTATTTTTCCAATAAGTTTTGTCAGTTCCTGTGTAATTTTTATGTCTTTTTCCTCTTCAATTTTTGCTTCCCTCTGTCCTATTTCTTCAAGCCATTTTATGAAATGCTGTTGTGCTATTTTATAAAAATTATAATATTTAACCCCACAATACCCATCTTTCCTGAATGCCGTTTTGGATGTCACCAGACAATCAACCAGTTCAGGAACTTCAATTATCCCTGTAATTTTCTCTGGATTCTTAGGCTGCTGTTTGAACAATTCTTTCTGCTCAGTATTGATAACCTTACCATAGCAGGAAATTCCTATATCCTGTAATTCTTCCGTGACAGGCTCTCTACATAAAGAGAACTTACATATTCCAAAGGGTTTCTTTTTTCTACCCTTGGTTAGAAATATCCGCGGAGATTCGTCTTCAGTATCAATCGCTGGCAATTTAATCACATCCCCATTTAAGACAAAAGTAACACCTGCAGGATACACTTTGGCAAGTTTATAGAAATCCTCAAAAAGAAATAAAGGATAATAATGTTTTAAAATAATTGATTCAATCTTCTCGGCATCAAGGAGCAAAGAATTTTCTGCTTTTAACCGAATCCTCACCAGTGTTCCCTGTTTATCAATGAGTGAATGTTTTATATCTTCCCATTCTGGTTCATTTGTAACAAATTCCCAGCAGGAGGCATATTTATGTTTACCATCAAAAGTCTCCGTAATGATTTTTTCTGCAATCTTTAAAGCAAGCTTGGCACCCAGACCCGCAAATCCAATGCCTTTGCCTTTTTCTTTAAAGGTCATTGAAAAATTGTGGTAATTTTCAAATTCTTTCTCATTCATTCCTGCGCCATTATCCAAAACTTCAAAGACCCTGTTTGACTTATCAGTAGTAATCTTAATAACACTTGCTTTGGCATCAAGACAATTGGCGATGATTTCGGTGAGTGCTGCTTCTTCAACTGAAAAAGGATACATTCCGGCAAGGTCTTCAAGAAAGTGTTTGTAGTCAGTTGTGCTTTTATGTCTCATCTCACTCCTCTATTTTCATTATTTCCTGCCAGAGCTGGTGGAGAACTTCGTTTCTGGTCTTAGCACTCAAAATTGAAAGAACTTCTTCATCAACCACTGCATCAATTTTTTCCCGCAGTTCAGTTAGTTCGGGTAGAATTCCTTTCAGATATTTCTTGTCCCGCGGGATTTTAACTTCGGTAACACCAGTTCCAACGAAATTTTTAAGATATTCTGCTTCAAGTTCTGAATCACAGTCAATAAAACCATTTTTTCCAGAAAGTTTCCACCTGAATAGATCTTTTTCAATTTCTAATTTTCCTTCTAAATCGGGAAGGTTTTTTTTATAACAAGGCTGGGTAAGAATTTTTTCTTTATAAAATTTACCAATGTTATTTTCGCCGATATGTGAAAGAACATTCTGAATCAATAATTCAATGTCAATGCCTTCTTTCGTTTTCTTCCTTTTGTCCGAACTCTTTGCCTTTTCAATTCTTGATTTGACAAGGTCAATTACTTCCCGATATACCTCAAGTTGCTCTTCTTCAGTAAGTCCAAGAATATTACCCATAATGATTTTGTCCAATTCTCTGCGGTCAGGTTTGACTTTATCAAGCGAGACTTCCTCCGGAGAAGAGGCACCGAGTTCATCAAAAATGGATTCAATCCTACGTTGGCCTATACCATGAAGCAAATCAATTATTTTTTTTGGTGATATAGTTATCGCTGATTGTTGAGGAACTGGAAAAGTATTCATATCAATAACTTCTGTTTTAAGCGTGCCGCCACCTAACCCGGTTCTACCCAGTGTTTCTCTAAATAATGCATAAATTGTGCTATTCAAAATTGCACATAAAATTTTACTATCAACTTCTTTTGGTTTAATCTCAACGTGGTCAACAACAGCAACATTTTTTTCGTTAAGAAAAACGATATGTCTATCATAAGGCGTCCTAGGCCAAACTAATGGATATGGGTCTCTTGGCGCCATCATAAACCACGTTTCTGCATTCTTGCGAGCTCTTTCCACTTTCCGTGCCACTTTTTTGATGTATTGTCTTAAGTCTGCATCATGAATTTCCGAAAATGGTTTATTTATTATTAAAATGTGAAAAGGTAATAATACTTCATTACTTATTATTATTTGATTGCATTCGGTTGGACTCGAAATTGTCTCAACAGTAAATTGCCGTAAAAATTTTTCTTTATTTACTGTGTCTCTGCTAATTCTAAAAACCTCATACGGCCATGGAATATAACCTCTCCTTACATCAGCTATTTTTTTCAGCGCCACAAGTTTCCCTTTTCCTTTTTCCAATATTCTAAAGAATATCTGGGGTGCCCTTATATATTTTCCCCATTTTGCACCCACATATTTCTGCACATCATAATCATATCTTTCTTCCCATAGTTCTTTCTGCTTTTTGGGAAAGATTTTTAAATCTTCATTTTCATAAAAATCATTGTGAAAAAGGATTGTTTTTATTAGTGCATCAATAGCGTCTTTTCTTTCCTTCTGTTTTGCCCAATTTTCAGAAACTGGCGGTATTAACTCAGAAAGTTTCTTTTTGATATAGACAAAATGGACAAAATTTTCATCACGTTCTTCAGAGTTTTTACATTTTTGCAGAATAACAATACAGGGATTTATATCTGCATCTTCAAACCACCTTTCTACTTTTGATTCAATTATCGCAATTATCTTGTAATTTTTGAGGAAAAATTCCTGAAGTCCTTTTCCATAATCAACATCAAGCCAGGAATTGGAAACGATAAACCCAAAATAACCACCTTCTTTCAAAAATTTCGTTCCATGAACAAAGAAATAGGCATGGATACCTGCCCTTTTTGAAATGTCCGCAAGTTTCTGGTTATTAACAAACAGAGCATTTTTTATTAGTCTGTCTTTGTCCACACCGATTTCAGGAATCTCCTCATGACGCGTATATGGTGGATTACCTACAATACAATCAAACCGTCTTGGATATGTGGTCTCTTTACCCATTTTGCCCAAAGCAACAGTCACAACTTTTCGCCATTTCTCAGGCAATTTCATACCTTCCGGAGCGGCATTAAGATTGAAAAAATCTGAATTAACAATCATCGGATAATTCTTATCCACTGATAGTTCGCGAATTGCTAAATTTATTGTTGCAAGATGGGCAGGGAATTTAGCAATATCAATCCCCCAGAGGTCTTCTAATATATCTTCATGATGTAGTCTTAAATTCATAAGTTTCTTATATTGATAGGCACGCACCAGAAATGTTCCCGCACCACAGGCCGGGTCAAGGACTTTATCTTTTTCATTTTTCAGGCAGAATCCTAAGATAAGGTCAACAATATTTGAATGCGTAAAATACTGTCCAAGGTTGTGGCGCTCTTCTGCTGGAATTAACTTCTCAAAGATATATCCGATTATATCAAACCCAAGGGTTGAAAATTTGTAGTGTTTAAGTATCTTTACTAAATTTCTAATTTCATCTACAACTGCCTCCTTTTCAGGAAATGCAAGTGAATCAATGAAATCTGCATCATATATACTCTCATAATCAATATTTTGTAGAACATAATCAAAATAGTTCTGCAGGTGATTTTTTAGCAATCCACCTTTGGTTAAATCGTCCGGGATGTTTAGAGGGTCAAGTTGCCTCTGCCGTTTTGCCTGAAGTGCGCAATAAAACATAATCTTATTGACTAAAAGATATGCAGTCTGACGCGCAGCTTTTACAAAGTCAATATCTTGAGCATTGAATTCCCATAATTGTTCATTAAACCATTTTCTTAATTGCTGACGGAATTCACTATTCTTATGGTATTCATCTTCAATTATTGTCTTATAATATCTTGCAAGTCTATTCACCTTTTCCTGGAGTCGCCACACGAGTAATTGGTTGATTTCAATTAAGGGTTCGGTCTTTTCACCACTTATGAACTGTGCAATATCAATAAGGAACTTTTCTAATCCCTGGCATATGCTATTCCTAAACTTTGGAAGTTCAATCGCATTTAGGTCAACAATTTGTGATAACTCATATCCCCCAACAATCTGTTCCTCAAGCGGTTTCATTTCATTAACCTTTACCGTGTTAAATAAAAATAAGGTCTGAAAATTGGAGATAGCGAAATACCGTGATTTTAGTTTGGTGGCTTTTTTACGAGCAGGTTCTTTTAGATTATCTTCATCATCCGGCTCAAAGTATGGGGGTTTGAATTCTAAAACACAGATTATTTCTTCATCTAAGGCACCCTTATAAATCACAACATCGGGACGTCTTTTTTCCTTGCTAATTTTTGTTTCAACTTCTGCAATGCCTATTGGTAATTGTCTTTCTTTTATTATTTCATTGATCCACTGCATTATTTTGGCGGTTGCAGTCCATTCTGTTTTTAAGACAAAATCTTCAACAGGGCTTGGTGTTCGCTGTGTGCTTTTTAAGAGTTTGCTCTTTTTCATTTCATAATGTATTTTGCGCGATATATTGCAACACTTCCTATTTCTCCATTTCTTTTAATACTTCTTGAACAATTCTTCGGGCAATCTCAAGGGTAGCTGCAATCCTTATTATTTTTACATCTCCCAACCCTTTGATTGATAAAAACTTTTTGAGCGGCTGATTAAACATTCCCCTAAAAGAACCAAATTTTTCAAAGACTTCGTTAGCGATTTTTTCAGCATCTTTACCTTTTATCCCGGAGCCAATGATGATAGATAACAACTCAGCATCGGTTAAAGATTGAGCGCCTTTTTCTCTGAGTTTTCCACCTGGATGTTTCCAGTATAATAACGGCCCTTCTCTAACACACAATACATTTGTATACTTTTTATGATTTGTTTCTTTTTTCAACATACACTATTATATTAGATTTTGTATATTTGTCAATAATACGATTTAAATTTGTTGGCTAAAAATTGGATTTTTGAGGGCGGCGGGGGAGTTAGTTCGTAAGTATTTTATTAAATCCAATAATCTTTATCTCGGATAAAAGCCTTACGGCTTAACTCTAACAAAAAATACTTTGAAGAGCCTGAGGCATTGCGCCCTGATAATTTCAAATCCATCACATTCCATACCCTATTTTCTTTTTTGAGTTGGAAATCAATTATCTTAACCGCCTGAAAATTTATTTTTCAGTCTGATTTTGATTTTGAGTTAACAGAGTGATACTCCATTTAGGCTATTGTCGCCTGTAGAATGGAGAAATTTGAGCCCCCTGCCCCTAAGTTGCCTCCACCATTCAGTTATCTTCACGGATAAGAATTAGTACTCTTATTATTTGTCCAATATTGGCTATATTCTTCGGGATTAAAGAATAGCAAAAAAAATCTTCCGAATTGCTCATGCAAATTTCGAACCCACTCTACGCAATTTTTGCCTTTTGTTATAAATTCCATAAACCGTTCATCATAGTAATCCTTTTGAAAATGGAAAACAGCATTTCTGTATCTTCTTAACAAATTTACATTAGAGGACATAAGGAGACTATCAATAATTTTATCTCTCAATCTCAATTCACGCCACCCTTCAATAACCACATACAACACGCCGTACCACAATGACATATACATAAAAAGTTCAATATCATCCTTCTGTGCATTTTCATTTGTTAACTTCTTTTCTTTCAAACAATCATAAAAGTGCTTCCGCATTCTGTTAGCCCAAATAAAATATCTGTGTAAAGTTAATATTTGACTTCTATTCTCTATCTCTTTTTGCATAATCCCCCACTTTCGTAGATAGAATGGAACAGGGACGAATCCTTATATTTTACGTGGTGCATTTTGCACCTCTTGAATTTAATCGCCCAATCAAATTTCTTTACATCAATCCTCCTGATAATCTCTGCCATAGTGGTATTTTATACAGATATTTTATAAAGTCAATGACGGGTAGTAAGGAACTTGATATTCTGATATTTGCTGAAGTGTAAATTCTGGTGGAAAGATTGGAAGGTTTTGTAGTAAGCCTATTGTCTGTTGCAGA
>JBNAVN010000083.1:0-7903 GCA_049700315.1 bacterium | reverse complement strand
ATATTATTTTGATTAAATAACCCCTCTTCGGTAAGATTATTTTTGATTCAAATCGGCCTATTGACAGGTGGCAATTTATGGATATAATTTATCATATTAAAAAAGGATAGATATGATGCGGGAAGTTATATTCAATAACTCTCTCTCTCTGGAAATTATTGTCTCTTTTTAATAACCACAAAAATTTTTGCAAACAAGGAGGTGAGATGGGAATAAATTCTAAACAAAATCTAATGCTCAAATCAGACCGTGCACAAAGAATCACTGACCATATTGGCTTTTTGTATTTTAGGTATAATTTGTCAGAAAAAGATTGAGAGGTAAAGGAGGTAGGATGCGTAAAGGAAAATTTTGGATTTTTCAGATTGTAAATTTTTCACTCATCTATTTGGCTGTTTTTTCTATTAACTGTGGCGATGGTAAACCTCCGGATATAGATAAAGGGTTACGTATAGAACATTGCCCAAGGAGTTATGATTTGGACAGTGCTGATAGTTTAATAGTTTGGTTAAAGGCTTCGCCAATTAGCGGTGCCAGATATGTCTGGTTCAAAGGTAGAGCAGGCTCGGATACTTTTACAAGTTGTTATGCAAAACGGATAGAACAAAGTAATGATTCACAATCAGTCTTTATTTGCTGGAAACCGTTTAGTAATATATCTGTTCCAGTTGCTAAATATAGAATAACAGGATATATGGATGTCGGTCGATAGTTTTGACCAATCACCGAGTTATTGTTCAGACTACCGATTGATAAATATATATCGTTCAGGTCTTTCACCCTATGTGATTACTGCATATAGTGGGTGTAAGAGAACCGCCCGACAAAATGATAATCTGAATGATACTGTAGCTTTTAAAATCCGCGTCCGGGTAGAAGATACAACAGGCTTTGGCCAAAATAATAAGCAAGTTTTTTTTATGACAAATAAAGGGAGATTTGTTGAGTCTGGGTCAAATACCTGGACAGGAACTACAGGAACAATCTGGTCTTTTCCTGGGATTGTTGAGGCGACTTTAAATCTTAGTGAATTATCAGGTGGTTCAGGGGGTGCAGATTATGATTATAGTGTGTATGCGAGTCTTACAGAAGCTGGTGTTATCAATAGAATATTTAATGAGCGATGTATTATTGATTACGAATTATCAGGTCTGCCATATCCTTATTCCCATAAGCGACTAAATGTTAATAATTCTGCTTCTGAAATACCAGGTGATAATTTACCGAATGGGTCAAACGAGGACCCCAACTCGGGTATAAAGGATGTATTTGTTGAAGTTGATTATTCCTTGGCGATACCGGAAATAGACAGTTCCTTGGATAAGATTTGCACAATTGCTGAAAAATATGCCCTTGAAAGGGGAAAATTGCCAGGTGATACAACTTTTTATTCCTCTGGAATAGATATTCATTTTGTAATAGATGAAGCATGTTTCATCCCCAAATATGCCACCGACACTATTATTAAAACGATACTATGGCAAACAAGAGATTCCGTAAGATACATTCATTGTCTACTTGGTCATTATTATCAAAACTTGCAGGGGGATACATGCGATGGCGGCGTATCAATAGGCTGGACATTTAGGAACAACAACTGGCCTTATGCTCAGCGAATGTTTCATGCTGGTGTGTTATCAAGCAATGAAGCAATTGGGAATTATCATATAGATAGTATGGGTTGCTTTGTGGCGTGTGAAAGAATATATCGGGTGTGTCAACAAGTAGGGATAGGTACCTATTGGTGGGAGGTTGCTGGTGTTGCCTTGGCACACGAGATAGGACATGCGTTGGGGCTAGCGCACACTCCTGCCAATGATGGTAAAAATATTATGAAAGACAAAATTGATGTGTATGCGGGCTGGATGATTGATGAGTGGGGATTCTTTCTACTCAATCGTCTCCATGATTCAGATTCAACTAAACCCTATATTTATGGTTTAGATTTACTCAATAAACTCGGTGTAGAAACCGGGTCGTTAGGAGATCATGCCTTTGACCGGCCATAATACTAAGGAGGATTTATGTCAAAGATAATTAGATTATTTATGTTATTGATAAATTTAATGTTAGCCAAAGAAATCCCTTTATCCCTTGCGAATGGGATAGGGGCAGAAGTAGGTGCATTAATTTTTTATCCTTCAAGTAAATGGAAAGAACTGGGTTATAATTCCTATTATAAGACAATAAGCGATGTCATAATTGATGATGCTGGTAATGTCCACATAGTCATTAATGAGCATTATAGAGAGTTTAAACATATTTGGTGCTACTTACGATATGACAAAAATGCTAATAAACTCTTTAAAAAAGAAATCTACAGTGGTGAATATATTACAAGTTTACACTCTCATTTGAATGCCCGGCTGTTAATCAATCCTGATTTAACTATTTTGGTCTTTTATCCAGACACCAGTTTTTATACTTGTTGGGTAAAATTGGATCGAGACGGAAATATTATTGAAAGGCATAGAGCAGAGTGGTGGCGCGCGGGCGATGCAAAGGTGTGCTCTGCAGGGCAGGATAGTTTTCATATTGTGACATTCCCGATAGGCTTCCGAACTTTAATTAAACAATATCACCCATTAGTTGGAGAATTCTACTTGAATGTTGAACCTACGCTAATACCAACTTACATCTATTTAAACAATTTTTCCATTAAAGAGCCTATATCGCTTCCTGTTCCATATTACACTATTGGAGTATCAAGTATGGTACCTTTGCCCGATAAGCGGATATTTTGTTTTTCTCAATTTGGTGAGTCTGAGCGTTTTGGTGTGGGTTGGTTTTTGGATAGTAATGGCAAAACTTATGATGCTGAGAAATTTAACTGGAAAGACCTGGATAAAATCTGTTTTGCAAAAGTTAAAATTGATACCTTGTTGACTCGCTTAAAAATACCAAAATTTTTGGATTGGTCATACGGTGGGCTTTTCTCTGACAGCACAATTGGCATTGCTATATTTTGGAGAAAGACATTATTTTTGGTAAGATACAATTTGAATGGGCATATTATTCAACAAAAAGCAGAGGCTGGTAAGTTAGTAAAAATAACCGAAATGTGCAAAGAGCAAACAATTGCATTTATTCAACAAATACGAGTTCCTCGTATTGAAGAACCAGATGCGCTTCATAAGACAATCTTATATTGGGGTTTTGATAATTTGGGGAATTTCTTTCTCCAGATTTATTAAGGGAGGATGGGATGAAAAGAATTCTTATTTCGGTAGTCCTTCTCTGGAGTGCGGTATTTGGTAAATTTATTATTTCGTCATACTATGGATATCACCAATTAACCAGGTCGGTTACATTGCAAGAACCCATAGAGCGTGTTTTATTTAACACACCAGCAGGTGTTGCAATCATTAAGTTTTCTGAGTCTGACCGAGCAATATTTATTGTTGATGAAAGTTGGCATCGGATTGTCTATTCAAGAGACGGTGCGAATTGGATTAAAGCCTGGGGTGAGTATGGTGGTGGTTCAACTGGTTTAAGATGTCCATTGGGTTGTGCCGCTGACGAAAATCAGAATATCTATGTTGCTGATTTTGGGAACAATAGAGTGGTTAAATTATACTTCAATGCAGGAGAAAATGAATTGCAGTATCGGGATGGCTTTTTACTTCCAACTCAGGGATTTCCCTGGGATGTTACCTATTGGGCAGGTGCTATCTATGTAACTGACTATACAAATCATTCTATTTTGAAGTATGATACAACGGGCAATTTATTGAAAGTCTACGGTGGCTATGGTTCAGGTATTGGGCAATTTTATCAACCACAAGGAATTGCAGTAATTAGGGATACGGTTTATGTTGCAGATATGGGGAATTTGCGGGTAGTAGCATTGAGGGATACAGGGAACAGTTATCTATGGCTCAGAACTCGTTATTTGACCGAGTTAGAAAGACCATGGCTTCAGGATGTTGAAGTAGATAATGATGGTGGTGTTTATGTGGTTGAACATCTGACTGGTGAAATTTTCAAATTTGCGCCGGGGTTAACAGAGTTGTTGGATAGATATGATGGTAGCTATGTGGGAAAATTTTCATGGCCGCGCTTTATGGAGATTCGGGATACGGATGCTATTATTGCTGAAGAATGGAGCGATTCAACTGGTATCCGTTATTACAATGTTAGACCGGGTGTAGTGAGGGTTAGTCTGACAAGTGATGTTCTTGATTTAACAGAAAGGGATTTAACGATATGGTTTATGCTGGATGGAACTGCTGAAGTTTCAGTGGCAGTTTACAAGGGCGATACCTTAGTAAAACAATTATGTCAGGATACTATAATGGGATATGGTGCCCATCAAATTTTGTGGGACGGGAAAGATGAAACAGGTAAGATGGCCAAACCCGGTAATTATAGAATTGTTTTTGCCACTGTTAGTCAGACAGGGACTGATATTGCTGAAAAATCTTTTACAATCAAAGGCACGCTGAAGTCAGGCACGCTGAATCAAAACGAGCACTGGACTGAGGAGGGGGAACCGTATGTGCTGACTGCAAGACAAAGAGACAAGGAGACCGAGTTCGCACTTGCCTATTGACAGGTGGCAATTTATGGATATAATTTATCATATTAAAAAAGGATAGATATGATGCGGGAAGTTATATTCAATAACTCTCTCTCTCTGGAAATTATTGTCTCTTTTTAATAACCACAAAAATTTTTGCAAACAAGGAGGTGAGATGGGAATAAATTCTAAACAAAATCTAATGCTCAAATCAGACCGTGCACAAAGAATCACTGACCATATTGGCTATCTGTATTTTAAGTATAATTTGCCGGGGAGCGAGTGGTGAGTAAATAAGGAGGCACTATGCGTAAAATAACTTTAGAAATACTTAGTTTTATCTTCTGCTTCCAGGGGTTGCAATGTAAGGGCAGTATTAAAACCATGTTTCGTTATATTAAAAATAGGGGAAGTAAGGTTACATTAATATTGGTCGGAGCATTAATTTTACTTGGTCAAGTGCGTTTTTGCGAAGAAGAGGATCTCAGTAAAAAACAGGTTTGGGCTGAATATGATGCAATGAAAGGTTATGTAGCTTTATCGTTTGATGTATTTAAAGATGAACTTAAAGAAGCGGACACTACAAGAAGATTGAATGTCTTTGAAGATCTCTATGGAGGACATAATATAGACCCAAAACCAGAATACTTAAATGATATTGCAGCGAATGGTGAAGATTCAATAAAGTTATTTTTGGAAGAATATCGATCTACAATAAATACCTTTACTGAAGATTCACAAGGAGTTTATATCTGTGCGGTAAGACGATTAGTTGGTCATCGTGGGAATATTGTGGATAGTGCTTTATCCGGTAGAGCATATTACGATTTAGATACTACGGTTCATAATGAGACAATGATTGCTATTGCTGTGGCAACAATTATTGATTCCAGTAATAAATATGAAATTACACCGTCCAACAACATAGAATTTACGGTTGCTCATGAACTTGGGCATTCTTTTAATCTTGAACATTGCACTGCGGCAGGCTGTATAATGAGAACACAGGTCCCGTGGAATACTTATTATACAGATTTTTGCCTTAGCTGCAGAGATAAATTAAAGGTAAGCAGACCATGAAAAGGGAGGTAATAATGATTAAGAATCTTAAATTATTGCTCTTATATTTAAGCCTTTTTTTGGCTTTTAGTGAAGCCCAATCCCTATTGGTAAATTTTCGGCTTGAGATATGGAAGGATACGGTTTATATTGGAGAACCGATCATTCTAAAATGTTGGTTGGTTAACAATAACGATTTAGCGGTAAAGGTTTGGCGGGAAGGTCCAACGGGGCTATTATACATAGGAGCAATAGATTTTTATTTAACTTCTAGTGGGAGAGATACTTCGCGTTATGCGGTAGGCATTAAGGATTTTACCCGTCAAATGCCCTCCTTAGATATCTCCCCAAGAGATTCAATATATTGGTACTCAATGTTGTGCTGGAATAATTTCGCCCGTTCAGAAAAACTGCTATACCAAGCAGGGGAATACGAGATTATTGGGAGGTATACACTGATAGCAAAGGACGCCGCGGCAGATACTCTCTTATTTTTTGAGATAATATCTAATAAGAATATATTTTTTGCAACCGAAATACCTGACTCGGAAAAAGCCATTTATAATGAATTGATACCACTAACTCGGGAATATTTCTGGTGGGGTGAGCGGTTTGATAAGACTTGGACAAGAAAAGATTATAATGACTTGTGCAAACGAGTTGCTGATACAAAATCCCGATTTGCTATTTATGCGCATTATATATACTGCAAATCTACCGGTGATAAAAACGAGATGCAGAAATTTCTCCAAAGATATCCGAAAGGTCCATTATCTGAATTGGTGGAGTTTATGCTCAATCCAATTGAGGCAAAAGTGAAATATCCACTAAATTATTTTGCCGGAAAGAAATAAACAAGGGAAGACAAAATGGTCAGGCAATTTATTGGTTTATTTTTAATTTTGTTGGGGCAAGGATTTGCTACATTAGTGCCCACACCCTTAATAAATAGTCCCCATCCGATTCAAAGGTTTAATTGGTCAGAGGCATACGAGCATCTAAGGGGCAACCTATTTGACCAGTGCTGGGGGATTTCAAAGGCAAAAATCAGAAATCAATCCTTAGAAACCTGGTTGATTGCAGTTACTGATGATGTCCGGGACCGAATTGTATTCTTCAAGGGCGTTGATAGTTTGGGTCATCGCTATGCACACTGGATAAAGAAGTTTGGCAAAGCAGGGAGTGGCGTAGGTAGATTTCAACATCCCCGGGGGATTGGAATTGATACAACAATTTATACCAATCAGCCTGAGAATTATTTCATTTATATTGCTGACCGCGATAACAATCGGATTGTTCGGCTTTATTATAATGCTTTACAAGAGAGCACCTATTTTTATGATGCCAATATTGGCGTTGGGCTACTTGATAATCCTGAAGATGTAGAATGTATCTCAATTAATGGCACAAGTGCCTATCTTGTTATTACCGATTCCAAGCATCATAGAATATTGATATACAAGATTGCTCCTGACCTTACACCTTATTATATCTGTGCCTATGGTGCATTGGGAAATGGAATAGGTGAATTTAGGGAACCATCCAGTGCTTGTATTGTGCCTTGTAGTGATTCTTTAGGAATTTATCGGATATATGTTGTTGACCCGGGCAATTATAGACTTGTCAGTTTAATTTTTGATAGTAATACAAATGCGGTTTTTTGGGAACGGAGTTACACTGATGAAACAAAGTGGTCTTATTTCCATTCAATAACTTCTAATCCTTATTATTGTGTTTATATCACCGACCGATTTCAGCATAGGATTTGGGTATTTACGCAGGGTTTAACAGAACTTCTTTACATTTATAAACCCGATGAAGAAGTATTTGAGTCTCCAATTGATTTATGCATTTATCAAGATGAAATTGCAGTGACTGAGATGTGGACACCAACCACCGGTCTACAATATTTCAAGATTATTCCTGAGATTCGGGAGTTTTATCCTGAGCCAAATATTTTTGATGCAACTGAGGATTCAGTAAAGATTAACTTCAGGGTTGATGAGACAGCTCATTACCTGACAATGGAGCTTGCAGGAAGAAATCTTTTTGAGAATCAATATTATGTGCCAGGGCATTATTCAGTCTACTGGGATGGCCGGGATACCGCTGGCAAAGTCGTCTTACCAGGCAATTATACAATAAGAATCTGGTGTCAGGGACAGGTGATTGCGACAACAGGCGTTGTGGTCAAAGGCACGCTGAAAAGTGGCACCCTTGCCACAAACGAGCACTGGACCGAGGAGGGTGAACCTTATGTGCTGACTGGAGATGTGCAGGTGCCGGGTGGCGGCAGATTGATAATTGACCCCGGAGTAAAAGTAA
>JBNAVN010000082.1:0-8166 GCA_049700315.1 bacterium | reverse complement strand
ACTACCTACCTACCTACCTACCATAACTCTGCGCGGATTTTCAGCATCAATACGATTAGCGAGGTTTTTTTGGGCTTTTCGCCCCGAAAAGGCAAATCTCTTCTTTCAAAAGGGATTGCACTATGAAATTAGAAAGACTGAATAGACCAGATAGACTAACGAGACCAGACAACGGTTCCGGTCCTGACCCCTGGTGGAATAAAGGAAATGGTTATTGGTTATATGGCATGGCTGCCAGTAAAAAAATGCCTTTACAAACCGCCAGCGAGAAAAACCCTGGAAAAGAGGTTTGCATGGAATTTATTCTGTTTAATGAAAGACTTGAAACAGACAAAAATTTATATAGAATTGGGAGAGAAAAAATGGGCATTGATTCAGAGGGATTTAAGCGAATGAAGGTAGATGGTTATTACTTATCTGTTTGCATTTATTTGTCTGAATCTATAAGTAACCGAGCAGTAGCGAGGTTACTTGAAACTTCTCTCCCTCAACCAATTCCGCAAAAATGCGGAATGAAAGGGGGTGAGTAAAATGAAGACAAAATCGCCACAAAGAGTAGAACATCCGATAACCCAGGCAGATATTGAGCGATTGATAAAAGAAGAAATGGAAAGAGATTCCTTCCTGGATATAATGAAGGTCAATATTGATGCAGGATGTCATCCATCGGCACCTAAACGCTCAATATGATCTTGGATGTTAATCATGAAGGAGGCAGGAAATATTTTCCTGCCTCCTTAGGAAACTAAAATGGAATTACCAATTTGGTTTCGGTATAAAAGAGAAAAAGATGGGGTTTTGATGTATAGTTTACGAACCCGTAGTTTCTATTTTTCTCAAAGTAAAATATTGTATCTTTTATTAAAGAATATCTCCAAAGGTCATTCACTTAATCATATTATCGTGTCAATAGCAAAAGATTACAACTTACCACTATATAAAATCAAAAAGAAATTTATTCATTATTATACTCAACTGAAAAATTTGATCTATAAGGAGAGTTGTAATAATGGCTATAACTACAATCCTTTAACTAATGGGAATGGAGACTTTGATTCACCATTAGCAATATCATTACTTTTAACTTATAGGTGTAACTTGAAATGTAGACATTGTTTAGTTGGAAGCCTTAGATTTTCAAAAATAGAAGAGATTGATACATCAGTGATAAAAAATCTGGCAGAACAGATGGAAAAACATGAAGTATTCAAGGTAATTTTAAATGGGGGAGAGCCAACTGTGAGGAAAGATTTTTTAAATATTTTAAAGATATTCAGATTTTACAATATACCTATTGAGTTAGTCACAAATGGCTTAGATCTAACGCGTGAAAGAGTTGAGTTGATGAATGATAATAATGTAGTAATTTATAATTTATCTCTTGAAGGTAAAGACAGCGCAACACATGATTTTATCCGAGGAGAAGGTAATTTTAGGAACGTTTGCGAAAGTCTTGGCAACCTTAAAAAATATTCAAAAGCCTTTGAAATAAATGTTGAAGTCACATATAGCAAACATAATCTAAGCCAGATCCAGGAAATTGTTAAGCTTATGGATGAATTTGGGGTAACTTCTGTGAAATTTGCAAGACTGAAACCGTGGAATTGGGGTACTTCCTTGAGGGAACTGGTGCCTAGCAAACAAGAGATAATGAAGGTGAATGAAGAAATTTGGAAACTGAGAACAAAATATCATAGAATTACTATAAGCGGAGATATTCCACATGGTAGCGACATGGGACACAAATTTGGTTGCAATGTTAATGTGGGATTGGAGATTCAACCAGACGGCAATGTAATACCGTGCAGAATTTTTGAACAAAATAAAAGTAATAAAATGGTATTAGGGAATATAATGAATGAATCTATTATAGAGATATGGAATAGTCAAAAAGCAAAGAACATTAGAAACGCGGCGAAAAAATTAAATAGCACATTCTTGTGCAAACGGTGTAGCTTTTATTGTTTTTGTCCAACAAATTATTGTATCGCAGAAAATTATATAGCATATAAAGAATTACTTCCTTCCGAAAGCGCAATAAAATGTGGCAAAATCTAAGATCGACCTATATCTTTTTTATCACATTGGGCTTTTTCTCAAATCTCTTTAAATCATTAATGGCACCTTTTTGGGTAATCTACTTTCATTCAATAGGGCTAAATTTTGAACAAATTTCATTACTTTTAGTAATAAATCATCTTGTGACAGTAATATTTGAAATCCCAACCGGAGCTATTGCTGATCTATTCAGTCGTAAGTTCTCTGTTGTTATATCATTGTTGATCGCCGCGGTTAGTGCGATAGGAGTATACTTCAGTAATTCTTTTTTAATTTTATTAATTTTATATGGAGTCTCAGGCCTCGGCGCCACATTCAGTTCGGGCGCGTTTGAATCCTGGTTTGCCGACTCCCTTCTTGATTTTAAAAAAGATATTGAGCTAACGAAATATTGGGGGCATTTTATGGGTTTTGTCTATTTAGGTGCGGCATTAGGTATGGTTGGTGGAGGTATTTTCGTTCATTATAAAATTTTGAGGCCTCTCTGGCTTGTAGAAGGTTTGGGTATTCTTAGCCTATGTCTATATGTTTTTTTTCTTGGTAGAGAATCAAAATTTATGAAAAATACTGATGAGAAAGTCACCTATAAATTATATCTAAATAAAATTACTACTGGGGTACCTTATCTTTTAAAAAACAAGTTATTAAAATTGACTTGCGTCGGATCTCTGCTTTTCTTTTTTTCCTCGGGGATCATATCTTTACTCTGGCAGCCTTATTTTAAAAGTGTCAACATAAGTTTAGAGTATTTTGGAGTCATATCAGCAATTACATTGGGAGCAGGTATTTTATTTCCCCATTTTGCTGAAAAGATAAAAAATACCTGTGGCGGAGATATTATCACATTATCATTTATTAGTGCTGTTTGTTCTTTATTTTTATTTTTTATGTTTATTTTCTCTAAGTTTTCTTTTATTCCTTATATTATATACACCAGTTTTTATACCCTTCATACCCCAATATTTATGGCTTATTTTAATCTCCATATTCCATCATCTGAAAGGGCAACAATTATATCTACATATAATTTATTGATAAGTCTGATTACCATATTATGCACATATACATTTGGAGCTTTAGCGAATTACATTAATCTAAATGCGCCACTCTTACTAGCATCTGGTATTTCGATGATTTCAGCAGTAATATTTGATTTAACAAAAAATCATGAAAAATTTAGGAAATAAAGAAAAATATCTCAAAATATTCAGGAGGCTGTTAAAAAATATATTACGATTAGTTGACTTAGAAACTGAAGATGGTTCTGTAATCAATAATGGAAGCATCGGCGTTTGTGTGAGATGGGAATCACCATCTTATTATGTAAATAAAAAAATTCGGTATTCTGACTATTGTGCGATAAGATTTACAGAACCACGAATACTGATGATAAAAAGACAGATTGAAAGCCTTTTTACTGTCCTGACAATTGAAAGCAGAAAAAAAGAATTAATAGAACCAAAAGGGTTCCGACTTAAATTAAATAAATGGAAAACCTCTGGCAAAACGACACTTTTAGCAAATCTTGGTTCTTTTACTTCCCATTGTAACTGCCATTGTAAGGTATGTTATCTAAAAGGTTCACCCCTTTGGAAATCGTATATATTAACTGAAGAGAAAGCAATGACGCGCATAAAATATTATTCTCCCAGAGAACAGAAAGGATTATTTAATGAAACTTATGAGTATGGTGAACCATTTTTAAATCCATCTTTACTAAAAATTTTGAGGATGGCACGACTTAAATCTCCTAACGAGGTGTTTTACCCGATAATAACGAATGGTACCTTTTTAAACGAGACGACCGTTAGAGCATTAACAAAATTACAGCCACTTATACTTGATGTATCACTAAATTCAATTATCCCAGAGACCCGTAAAAAGTTAATGGGAGGATTAAATCATGAGGCAGCGATAAATAGTGTTGGTCTATTGAAGAAGTATAAAATTCCATATCGCGGAACTATAATTGCCTGGCCTGAAATTCCACTTTCTGAAATAGAGGCAACCATAAAATATTTGGATGAAAACGATGCACAGGTAATCGCAATTTATCCACCCGGCTATACAAGATTTAATAAATCAAACTACACTTTAAAACAAATGGATAATCATTGGAGAAAATTAATGGATTTTTACCATTCAATCCGCAAAGTAGTTGAAACACCAATTATTTTCAGTCCAAGTTCATATTGGAACAAGGATATTCGTGCTGTGATTGACGGCGTGATACGAAATTCCCCAGCACACCGTTTGGGTATTAAAGCGGGCGACATAATACTTGAAATAAACGACACGCCGGTGTACTCTAAGGAAGTTGCAAGGATTGAGCTCATTAGACCACAAAATAGCCACGGTTTTTATAGAAGAAAAATCAGAGTTTTAAGAAATAATAAAAATATATTTACTTTTGAAATTGAAGAATTTTCGCAGAAACAATATGACGCCTTCCCCTATAAGCCAAGTGGATTTTACCCTGATCCGACTTTTCCTTTTGGTATCTTTCTTGTTGAAACACTTCATCTCTCATACTTTAAAAAAATTAAAGAAATAATTGAATTATATAAACCTAAGTCCGTTGTACTTTTTGTTTCTAAAGTTATGAAACCTCAAGTGGATTTAATTTTAGAGCATGTTAAAACAAATGAAGTTTTTGGTAATGTTAGAGTAAAATTCAAATTAATGAAGAATTTATATTGGGGCGGCAATATTATGCTTGGTGATTTAATGATGGTGGATGATTTTATTGAATTGATAGAAACAGACCCAGAGATACAATTGAATCCTCCAGATTTAATTATAATTCCTTCTTCTTTTCTTATTAAATGGGGACGGGATTATACAGGTAGGTGTTTTACAGAAATTGAGCGTAAAACTGGTATTAAAATTATATTATTACCTTGTAAAACAATACAAACATAAAAATGAAAGGGAAAAAAAATAAAGAGAAGGTGTCAAGAAATGATTATATTTACAGGTATGAGATAAATGTTAAAAGTCATAATTCTGTTTATTCTGATCCTATAATAGAGGTAATTAAAGAAAACCTAGAAGCAATCTTGGAGGTAGTAATACTAACTTGCGATGGTAAAGAAGTTTCAGTAAATGGATTTAAACTGCTGGATGGCGATGAAATCTACTCTTTATTCCACTGAAAATTCTATTTCTATCCACAGATAGATAGGACGTATGCGGCAGCGTTTTTTTTATTGAGTTGACAATGGTTTTTTATATTTTATTCTTAATTTATAGAATATGCTAGTAATTTTATTTATCATATTTACAGAATTTCAGCAAAAATCTCTTTTATTACAAATCACGCACATTACGCCAGTGATTGATGGGTATATTGAGGAGGTGTGGCAAAATGCAGATTCGGTGTATGATTTTGTCCAGTATATGCCCTATGAAAACAGAGAAGCCTCAGAAAAGACAGTTGTCTATATCTTACAAGATCCAAGCAATTTATATATCGCCTTTTGTTGCTGGACTAAAAATCGCAAACCTGAGGCACATCTGATTGGTGGTGAGGATTGGGTATGTTTATATCTTGATACCTTCAATAATAAAAC
This sequence comes from bacterium, assembly GCA_049700315.1. Classification (GTDB taxonomy): domain Bacteria; phylum Hydrothermota; class Tepidihabitantia; order SM23-42; family JAOAFX01; genus JAOAFX01. Next base: position 2,536 of record JBNAVN010000082.1, on the reverse strand, counting down.
AACTGCCTATTTTTTTAGAATAACTGCAAGTGGTATAAAAGAAGATGGCATAATTCTTGATGATGGCAGGCAGTTTGACCTTTCCTGGGAAGGCGTCTGGTATTCAGCGGTCAAATGCTATAATGACCGCTATGAAGTAGAGATTAAAATTCCTTTTAAGTCAATACGCTATGGTAAAGGAATTTCAGAATGGGGGATAAATTTTAGAAGGTTTATTCCTATCAATCAGGAGACAGATTTTTGGGCTTTGCCTTCTCAAAGAGAGGGTTTACGGGTTTCCAAATTTGGAACGCTCCGCGGGATAAATCCAAAGACCTTTGGTCATTATTTAGAACTTTATCCAGAGGGCATCTTCAGGTATGAAAATTACACTAACACTGATAAAGAATTTCTCCCTAAGATAAGTTTTAATATAAAATGGGACATAACATCCCAATCAACCATAAATACAACTATCTATCCGGACTTTGCCCAGATTGAATCTGACCCTTATACTCTTAACTTAACCCAATATCCCATATATTTAAGTGAACACCGTCCATTCTTTGTTGAGGGGAGTGAAATCTTTAGGATGGCAAATTTTGAAGATGGGGCTGATTTTTATCAGCCGCTTACAATATTCTACTCCCGATTGATAGGAAAGTCATTGAATGGTAAACCAGTGCCGATTATTGGGGGATTAAAGTTTACAAGTAAAGCTTTGGATTGGAATACAGGTTTTTTGGAGTCCTCACTGATTCCTTTGATACTGAACCAGAGAGGTGGTTTGGTGCAGCAAGGATTAAACGCACGGTCTTTGAAAATTCTTGCCTTGGACTACTCTTCAGTGGGATGCGGACAGATGGAGTTCAATACAATTATGGATTGGGCATTGACCTTGCCCATCGGTTTAAGGCGCATCAACTGCTATTCCAATCAGCAGTAAGTAATTATCAGGGGAAATTAGGCACAGCATTCACTGGTGGTTTCAAGGGTTACCTGGGCAACCTTTTGACCAAAATAGGTTTTCACACAATCACCGATTCCTTTGATGTAAGAGATATTGGATATGTGCCCTGGGCTGGGCGTAAATCTATTTCAATTACTACGGGCCCTTACAGAGAATTTGCTTCGGGTTTTATCCAAAATTTATTTTTAGGACCCGGGGTTTTATTTGTTAAAGAACCCGGGGTGATAGATTGGTCTAAGATGTTAAACTTAGAATTTGACTTTTATTTCCGTAACAACTGGACATTAAACCTGAAGACAAAGTATGGTTCTGTTTATGAAACAGTGGCAGATTATATTACAAAAGATATTGATTTGTGGGTATGGGGGACAAACTCAAAGACCTATGATGCAAGTTTAGGACTCTGGTATAATTACAGTTATAATTATTTACGCAACTGGCTGGGTTATCAAGGTTCAGGATACTTCTGGTGTGCATACTATCTTTTCTCTCGGCTTTCCTTGATGATAGAAAGCAATACCTGGGTTGAATTGGACACCACATCAACCATTTTTGCTATCACACCGATTGTTACCCCTCGTGTAGAATTTCGGGTATCAAAAGATATCAGTTTTGCACTCTTCAATGAATTTGTCTTTACTACACAGGGCACAGATTTTGAAAAGACTAAAATTTTGAGCAATCGTTTTGGTTTTCTATTCTCTTACAACTTCAAGCCCAAGAGCTGGCTCTACATTGCCTTGAATGACTATCGTAAACAGAATGAGTTTAATAGAGAATTGGAGTTGCAAAATCAAATAGGAGTCTTCAAGGTGAAGTATCTCTTTTATTTTTAATCTATCAGCATTAAAGGTTTTAACAATTCAAAGTAGTGAAAAATGAGCCGGAGGTCTATCGTGGATACCAATAAAATTTTGGACTATAAATCAATTGTGAAATTCCTCAAATTCCTCAAGCCCTATTGGCGCAAAGGGCTTTTTGCATTTTTGTTTATGCTTTTGTCTGTGGGCTTGCAACTGCCGATGCCGTTTTTGACAAGGTATTTGATTGACAAAATCATTGTCTTAAAAAATTTCACTATGCTCAATATCATTGGCTTTGTCTTAATCGGTTTTCTTCTTGTATATGCATTCTCCGCCTTTTTACAGAGTTTTTTATTAACAACATTCCGTGGTCGGGTCTTGTTTGATATTAGACTAAAACTCTTTGAGCATATCCAGAAACTTGCGCTTGGCTTCTTTCATAAAAAAGAGACCGGTTATTTGATGTCCCGCTTGAGCGATGATGTTAATGCGGTCCAGGGACTACTTGCAGATACCTTGGTCTCTGCAGGACAGAATATCTTAACCTTTATTGCTGGCGTTGCCTGCACATTGTATATCCATCCAAAACTTGCCATGATCTGTTTTTTGATTCTGCCTTTTTATTTATTATCTTTAATGGTCTTTAATAAAAGAATCAGAAATATGAGTTATGAAGTTAGGGAGCGATATGCCTTATTGAATAAAGACTTACAGGAGTTATTATCTGCAGTCTCTGTGATTAAGGCATTTACTGGTGAGAAGAGGGCAACAATGAAGATGCTCG
>JBNAVN010000081.1:0-8367 GCA_049700315.1 bacterium | reverse complement strand
TATTGAGGTAAGGGTGAAGAAGGGAGAATAGGGGTGAATAGGGGTGAAAAAGGGTTTTTCCCTTGATTCCCCTTTATCACCCCTTATCCCCCTGATCACCCTTGCTTAGAGGAAAGGAGGTCATATGAATCGCTATATTATCGCAATCCTATTAGTGATTGCGGTGAATCTCTGGGCTGGTGAAATAATTCAGACTGTGAATTTTTCACCAAATGATTTGGTTTTTAGCAAAGTTCAGGGATATGATGTGATTGAATTAAGGGGTTGTGTTGCTTTTGCAAACAACCCGGGTGAGCCGAGATTACCAAGGTTAAGACAATCGGTATTGATACCCGCAGGTGCAATTCCAACTGGCATAGAGATAATTTCTGAAGAGGTGATTGATCTCAAAGGAGATTACCTTATATATCCGTATCAACCTGATGTACCTTTGCCAATGCCTGGTCGGATTTATACACCGCAATTTGTTGAACCAAACCCAGACACATATAGTTCTATAACCGCATATCCTGCAAAGAGGTGTAACATCACAGAAACAGGTACAAAGTCTGGTTATCGTATAACCAATGTAGAGATAAATCCTGTGCAGTATATCCCTGGGCAACGCAAAGTGAAATTTGCAACTAAAATTACCTACAGATTGAGGTATCTTGAAAATCAGGTTGATAATACGGTTCCGACAATTGATCAACAGAGAATTTTTGGTGAGGATGTTCGTGCGACTGTTGTTAATCCTGAGATGGTAGAAGTTTTTGCGCCGAAGGTTAGTGGTAAGAGTGTATCGCGGTTGCTACCGCCGGGTGATTACAAGTATGTAATCATAAGTGGCGCAACTTCACTGGATTCTATTTTTCAGCGTCTTGCTACCTGGAAAACAAAAAAAGGTGTGCCTACAAATGTTGTACAAATATCCTGGGTAAATAGCAATTATTCTGGCTATGATCTACCAGAAAAAATAAGGAATTTTATTATTGATGCGCGGAATACCTGGGGAACGGTATGGGTTTTGCTTGGTGGCTCTGCAGACCACAAGACCAGCGGTCAGAATCTTGTACCAGAGCGGAGTTGTTTTTATATAAATGCTCCTGTGGGATACTATACTGATGAAGATACGATTCCCTGTGATCTATATTTTGCAGGTTTAGACGGAACATGGGATTTGAATGGCAATCATATATATGGACAGATTGCAGATAATGCTGATATGTATTCGGATGTTTATGTAGGAAGGGCTTCGGTATATAATATTGCTCAGGCGCAGAACTTTGTTAACAAAATTCTGACTTACGAAAAAAATCCACCTACGGACTATATAAGAAAAATGTTATTGCCTGCCGCAATTTTGTGGTCCAGTTATGAAGAAAGGCCAATGCAGGATTCAATAGCGAGAATGACACCGACTCCGCCATGGGTGGATGGTAAACTCTATGAACGGAATGGGACATTGTCACGGCAGAGGATGATTGATTCAATGAACGTGGGTTTTGGAATGGGTGCCTGGGAAGGACATGGTGACGAAAATGGGATTTATATGGGGAGTTCACCGTACCTAAGCTCATCTGATGCTGATGCACTGGTGAATGGTAATAAACAAGGGATTGCTATCTCAATCGCCTGTTTTACCGGTGCCTGGGATGAAACACCAAATGGCGATTGTTTTGCAGAACATCTTGCGAATAGGGTTGGTGGTGGTTTAATAGGCGTAATGTTCAATTCCCGTTATGGTTGGGGTGCATATGTTAATGGATATGTGCCAGGACCTTCAGAAAGGCTTGATACTACATACTATGCGAAAATATTTGAGGCGGGTTTGTATAAAATGGGGCAGGTTCTTGCTGTTGATAAAGATTGCTGGGTTCCTTATGCAGACAGTGGTAATCAATATGATTATACGCGTTGGTGTCTATATGAGTTAAATCTAATTGGTGACCCTGAATTGCCTTTATGGACAAATGCACCTGCTAACTTGGCTGTTAATTATCCTTCAGTGATACAAATTGGAAATCAAAATGTCTCGGTAACTGTCACAGGTGGTGGTTCACCTGTAAATAATGCACTTGTTTGTTTACAAAAAGGAACCGAGACTTATGCTTATGGATATACAAATTCATCAGGTCAGGTTATCTTGAATGTTGCTCCAACAACTCCTGGGACGATGAATATCACTGTTACTGCGAAGAACTACTATCCATTTGAGGGTACCATTCAGGTGCAGACAAGTACTTATGCTTATGTGATGTATCTAAAGAGTTCAATCAGTGATCCAGCACCGGGCGGGAATAATGATGGTATACTGAATCCAGGAGAGTCGGTTGAAATACCGCTTTGGGTGAAAAATTATGGGAGTGTCCAGGCATATGGTGTTACAGGTAGATTGAGAGAAAATGACCCTTATATCATACTTTCTGATACGATAAAGACCTTCGGAAATATACCTGCAAATGATTCAGCGTATACTGGTTCTAATGGTTATAATTTGCAGGTTGCGAACAATTGTCCGAATGGTTATGGGTTTACATTGACACTTGTATGCAAAGACAATGTTGATTCAACCTGGACATCTCAGTTTGGGTTAATGGTGTATGCACCGGTTTTGACCTATCAGTCAGTGGCGGTGGTGGGTGGTAATGGTAATGGTATATTGGATCCTGGTGAGACCGCGAATTTAGTGGTGACGATCAAGAATGAGGGTGGTGCTACTGCTTCAAGTATTACGGGTGTGTTGATGGAGAATTCGCCTTATATAACGGTGAATGATGCGAATGGTAGCTGGGGTACGCTCAATCCTGGTGCGACGGGTAATAATAATTCTGATGTTTTTACGGTGACGGCTGCGGGTAATACGCCGAATGGAACCGTGGTTAATTTTCAGGTGCAGTTGACCAGCGGTGTGTATTGTGATACGGTTGATTTCAGTTTGGTGGTTGGTAAGAAGCAGTATTATATCTGGAATCCGGATCCGACGCCGACGCCTGGTAGTAATATGCATACGATCTTGCAGGGTTTGGGTTATAGTGGAGATTATGGGACGACTTTAGCGAGTGATTTGAGTTTGTATCAGGTGTTATTTGTGTGTGTGGGTGTGTATGCGAACAATTACATTATCAGTTCTTCCAGTTCTGAGGCGGCGGCGATAGTGAATTTTTTGCAGAATCAGGCGGGTCGTGTGTATCTTGAGGGTGGTGATGTGTGGTATTATGATCCTCAGGTTGGTGGGTATAATTTCTGTTCGTTATTTGGGATAAATGCGACGGCGGATGGTACGGGTGATATGGGTCCGGTGCAGGGTCAGACAGGGACATTTACGACTGGTATGTTATTCAATTATGGTGGTGAGAATAGTTGGATGGATCATATCAGTGCATCTGGTACGGGTGCGTTTTTGATTTTCCGGGATCAGAACAATGCTTATGATTGTGGGGTGGCGCGTTCGGTGACGGGTAGTTATAAGACGGTTGGGACATCATTTGAGTTAGGGTTATTGACGGATGGTAGTGGTGTGTCAACGCGTGCGGCGTTACTGGATAGTATTATGCATTTCTTTGGTTGTTATGTGGTGGGTGTTGAGGAAGGTCTTGTGGGTTTAGAGCCTGGTAAGGTTGGTATGGTTTTGGCGCCGAATCCGTTCAGGAATCATCTACAAATCAGATACCAGATACCAGATACCCGATACCAGATACAGGATAATGGCAATGTAGGGCAAGGCTTTAGCCTTGCGATATATGATGCTACAGGAAGATTGGTTAAACAATTTAACCATTTAACCGATCACCAATCGTCAATCATTTGGTCAGGTGATGATGATTTGGGTCGTAAGTTGCCTGCGGGTGTTTATTTTGTGCGGTTTGAGGCTGGTGATTACAAGCAGGTGGAGAAGGCGATCTTATTGAGATAGGGTGAAGAAGGGAGAATAGGGGTGAAAAGGGGTGAAAAAGGGTTTTTTCCCCTTGATTCCCCCTTATCACCCCGATCTCCCCTAATAATTCTTGCTTGATAGAAAGGGGTCTTAATGAAAAAAGGCATAATCGTAGTATTTGTATTATTGGTAATTCTATATGGTAACACTACAAGGCTACCATTAGTAAATGTTCTTAGTGATAAAGGTTCAACTACAACCATTGAATTCAAGGTGGACAATTATGATGTTGAATCTGTCGAATTAAAGGACGCTATATGCACCAGAATAATTATACCTGGTTGTCCAACATATTTTGAAAAAGGTTATCCTGAATTACCATTTATCAATAAAAGTGTCATCATTTCTGACGATGGTTTGATGTTATACAAAATTTTGGAGATTGAACAAGAGACAAAGCAAATGGAGACTATTGTTCCTTCCAAGGGGAATTTATATCGTAATGTCAATCCTGAAGATATACCATACACATTTGACAAAGTTTATGAGATTAGTAGATTCTGGCCTGAAGAGGTGATTCAGCTTGGTGAACCTTTTATATTGAGAGATTTCCGGGGAATTTCCATTCGTTTTAATCCTTTTCAGTATAATCCAATTACAAAAGAACTAAGAATTACAAAACGAATAGTAGTAGAAATTTATGAAGCCAGCAAGGGTGGCAAGAATATTTTTTCAAGAGAGCGAAAGGGTATTAATCAGGAATTTTTGCCAACCTACAAAAATATTTTTCTAAATTTTGACAAAACACGATATAATTCTATTTCAGAACAACCAGGAAAAATGCTGATAATTACTGCTGATGCATATAATGCAAATTTGCAACCATTTGTTCGCTGGAAAAAGAGAAAGGGAATTTATACAAAAGTCGTAAATATTTCTTCTATCGGAAACAGTTCAACTGCGATAAAGAATAGAATTCAGGCAGAGTATGATTCTACAAATTTGGTTTGGGTATTGTTGGTTGGAGACGGTAATGAAGTAAGACCCGGTGTAGGAACTATTGGAGAAGCCAATGGCGCGGATGCTGACCCAGTGTATGCCTATACTGCAGGCAGCGATTACTATCCGGATATTTTCATCTCAAGGTTCAGTTCAAGAAATGGTAATGCAGAAAACATAGACAAACAGATAAGTCGTTCTATTGGTTATGAAAGAGCACCACAAATGAATGCCGATTGGTACAATATTGGATTCGGTGTTGCGAGCAATCAAAATGGTGGCACACCTTATGAAGATTCAACCAGAATGAATTGGCTAAGGGATTCCCTGCTTGATTATAATTATACGGTGGTTAACAAAAGTTATGACCCCTGGGGCACATCTACAATAATCAAGAATTATATTGAGGCAGGTACTAGCGTAATCAATTACATTGGTCATGGTAGTGTAAGTGGTTGGCTGAATGGAGGTGGCTTTTATATAAATAATATCAATAGCTTGAACAATCCCTGGAAATTACCTTTTGTCATATCGGTTGCCTGTGTGGTAGGCAATTTTAATGGCAATGATTGTTATTGTGAGGCATCGGTTACTGCCGGTTCGGTTAGTCAACCAAATGGTTTCCTGGCTCATTGGGGTTCAACAATCAACCAATCGTGGGTTCCACCCTGTATAGGTCAGGAGGGTGCGATTAATCTTCTTACGCATAACCAGAAAAACACCTTTGGTGGTATATGTTTCAATGGTGTATGTTATATGATAGATTACTATGGTGCAACAAATCCTGACGGTATTGAAATGGCGCAGACCTGGCATATTTTTGGTGATGGATCAGTGCAATTACGAACCAATACACCTGATAGCATGTTGGTCGTGCATAGTCAAAATGTTCCTACTACACCCAATGATTTTGCAATTCTTGTGAAAGACAACGATGGGATTACTCCACTGAAAGATGCTCTGGTATGCTTGTGGATACCAGGCCAGGACCCCGAATTATACAAAATTGGTTATACTGATTCAACAGGAAATGTGACATTCAATATTGCACCGATTGATTCTGGTGATACAATGTGGATTACAGCCACGAGATACAACTACATTCCTTATGAAGGGTATGCAATAGTTGGTAATACAGAAATCAGAGAAACTCAGAATTATGAAATTGAGAATCCTCAAATAGTGTTGGCGCCGAACCCATTTAGTGGGAATCTTACGATTGAATTCGCAATTCGCAATCCGCAATCCGAAATTTCCTTAAAGGTCTATGATGCTACAGGTCGTGTGGTTAAACAATTTAACCATTTATCCGCCAATCATCCGCCACGCAACTTGGCGGATGGCGGAATTCAACCATTTAACCAGGTTGTTTGGTATGGTGATGATGATTCAGGTCGTCTATTGCCTGCGGGTGTTTATTTCATCAGGTTTGAGGCTGGTGATTACAAGCAGGTAGAGAAGGCGATCTTATTGAGGTAAGGGTGAAGAAGGGAGAATAGGGGTGAATAGGGGTGAAAAAGGGTTTTTCCCTTGATTCCCCTTTATCACCCCTCATCTCCCTTGATCTTCCCTGTAATGTTTGGAAGCCTTTTGTGGTGTGCGCAATAGAGAAGGTTGTGTTGTTGAAGTAGTTTTTTAGAAAAGGATGATTATGCGAAAAAGAATAGTTATTTTAATTACACTTATCGTCGTAGATTTTTCATCTGCCCGTGATACAGAGAGACTTGTTCAGATTCAACTGGCTAATCATAATGAAGTCTATAAACTCAATGACTTTGACATAATAATAATAGATGCAGGAAAGGATTATGCAAAAGCATTAGTTGATGATAAAAAAATTGAAGAATTGAGGAATGCTGGCTATAGGGTTGATATTTTGATAGAAGATTACAAAAAATACAAAGATGAAATTTTTGTGCGCGGTTTTTATCACACCTACAATCAAGTCTATCTTGTCCTTGATTCATTTGTCACACTCTATCCTAATATTTGCCACCTTGATACCATTGGATTGAGTGTTCAGGGTCGGGCAATCTGGGCAATGCGTGTAACCGATAATCCTTTAATTGAAGAAAACGAATCTGAAATAAGGCTTGCTGGAAATATACACGGAGATGAACATATTGGCACAGAGATAACCCTTTATTTCCTTCGTTATTTGTTAACCAACTATGCTACAAATCCCCAGGTGCAGAATCTGGTGAACAATCGGGAAATCTGGTTCTTACCGACATTAAATCCAGATGGTAAGGTTTCTAATAGCAGGTACAATGCAAACGGCGTAGATTTAAACCGTGACTACGGATATTTCTGGGCAGGAGATGGTGGTAGCCCGGGTCCATCTTCGCAGATTGAAAATCAACATTTTATGAATCATTTGCTACAAAACAATATTACACTTGAATATAATTATCATTCTGCTGCCCAGTATGTTAACTATGTTTGGGATTATCATCCTGCTGATCCCCCGGATAGCCAGCATGTTATAAATCTCTCAGAGATATATGCTGATTCAGCGAATCTCACTGCTATTAATGGTTATGACTGGTATCAGGTTCGTGGTTCTTTACAGGATTATACATTTGGAACTTCTGGTGCACTTGCCTGGACTATAGAGACCTTGGAACCATCTGGTTCATCCCAGATTGACCAGATCTGTTATGATAATCGTGATGCATTGATGGATTTATGTAATCGTGCGGATTGGGGAATTGAAGGTGTGGTAAAAGATTCAATAACGAATGCACCATTATATACAAGGATTGAGTTTTTAAATCCTGAAAGGGTGAGCATTTATACTGACCCGAATTTAGGTGATTTCCACAAAATGATACAGGCGGGAACTTACACTTTAAGAATCTCGGCAAATGAATATTCACCCAAGATAATTTCCAATGTGGTCGTTCCTGCAACAGGGAGTGTAAATCTTGGGGAAATAAAACTTGTGCCAAATTTGAATTGGTATTATGCATTCCGTGTGGTTTTATGCAGATATGCCCAGCATGCCCAGCAATCAAATAAAACCCAGCCAAGGTATGCTTTGGGAGCAGAAGACAATATTTTCTTCTCTTTGGGCCAGAGTGGATATATTGTGCTTGATATGGGACCAGATACTCCAATTGCAAATATTGCAGGAAATGATTTTACTATATATGAAGGTGATGATGGAACTGCAGAAGGATATACAGTCTATGCAGGGAACAATGGGAGTGGTCCCTGGTACAATTGTGGTACCGGAACTGGTACTCAAAGTTTTGATTTAACAACTGCGGGCTTGTCTGTGGCAAGATATATTAGAATTGTGGATGATGGTAGTTCTTCTTCTGGACCATACGCAGGTTTTGATCTGGACGCAATAAAGTTTTTTAGCACAATTGGAATCTACGAAAGTGAAGGACATTTGAAATCTGACATCCAAAATCTGAAAATTGAAATCAAACCGAATCCATTCAGGAATCATCTAAAAATCAGATACCAGATACCTGATGCCCGATACCAGATTGGCAATGTAG